>CAZQDI010000090.1:0-15988 GCA_964591785.1 uncultured Roseivirgaceae bacterium | reverse complement strand
AACAAAAGCAGCCCATGAGGCTGCTTTTGCTGTTTGGGAGCATTTACATTTTCTGTTTGAGCCACTGACTTGCTTCCCTGACCGATTCGGCCACCTCGGCATCCTGGTCATAGTAGCTAAACTGATGGTAGGGCGATTCCAGGTCGGTCTCCATCCAGTGGAGTTTTTTGTCAGAAGTGGCAATCTGTTCGAAATAGTTTTTTGTATACTGAGGCAGAACAGCCCCATCTGAATGGATCATTAGTGTTGGGATATTCAATTTGGAAGCAGTAGGCATGGGGTCTGTTGTCAACCAGTCTTCCCATGACATCACTGCAAATTTATCATCACTCCATTGAGGAATTGCTCCTCGTTCTGGATTTAGGTAATAATCGTAAGGACCGTACATTGCAGCTGCAGAGTCATCTGTTGAGATACTTGGGATGTATGCCACTGTACCATCCTCTGCATAGGCTTTTTTGGCATCCTGCGCCGCCTTGATCTTGCGAGTGACTCCTTCTTCTCCTCCGTAGAATAACTTGACAGCCTCTGCGTCATGAAGCCAGGATGCAGTCGTGACGACGGACTTGATTCTCGAGTCTTCCGCAGCGGCCATCAGGGTATACATTGCTCCGGCACAAACCCCAAAAGCTCCTATTTTGGATCCATCAATTTCATTCAAACCAGCTAGATAGGAGACGGCATTTATTATATCTACTTTTTTCATTGCAGGGCTTTCGTAGAATCGTGGAACTCCCTCGCTCTCTCCAAAATTCCGAAAGTCAAATGCGAGCGTGATAAACCCCTCTTTAGCCAGTCTATCTGCGTACAAGCCTGCCATTTGTTCTTTGACTGTAGTCCAACTTCCGGAAACAACGACGGCTGGATAAGTTCGAGATTGATCAAAGTTTTTTGGCAGATATAGATTGCCCGAAAGTTTCGCTCCTTCACTATTGAAGTATATTTTTTTCATGGTTATTTGATTTTCTGATTGTACTGATTGTTCTGCTGGTTGTGATGTAGAGGTGCAGCTTAGCAACACCCATCCTACAATAGCTATTGATAGTTTATTCATGTTTAGTTGATTTTATTGATCAGTCCAAAGCCACGAGCTGCGACGATTGGATTAAAAATTTCCACGTATTCGGTAATGGACCCTGCCTCATCGAATTTGAAAGTGGAGTAGTAGTCATTTTCATAAAGACCTCCATTTTTAAGCTTGATCTTTCCACGATATTTGACGAATACGATAGTTGGATCCTCCATCGCATGACATTCTTCAAAGGTGAATGTCATTCCATTAAAATTCAGGAAAACCGGAGTCCAGTATGCTCTAATTGCTTCTTTTCCATTGGCTCCGGCAGGGAAGATACCTGAAGCGTATGGGTTGATGTGTATGGAATTCTCTGCGAATAAGGATAGCAACCCTTCAATATCTTCCCGTTCCAATGCATTGAAAAATGCCCTCACGGATTGCTTGTTTTTTTCTCCTGTTTTTGTTTTCATAGTTGATGACTTTTTGAACCTTCGAAGGTTTGCATTTTGATTTGTGTAGTAGGTAGTATCAGGTTGGTCTCAACTGGCAGGCCTGGGTTTCCAGGACTACTTCACGTTTTTAATTGCCAATTCTGGCAAGGAAGTATTACCATCCTGAAATTTGAAATCGAATTTCATAACGACGATCTCCCACTTGCTTTCTTTCTTGACCAATTCAAAATTGTAGCTTCCTACAACTGTCCAAAGGTTCCCTTCCTCATTGGTCAGGTAATGACTGGCAGTTCCATAGCAGGATACGTTAGCTACCTCATTCATTTCCTTGGATTGTATATTTCCAATTTGGTGATGAGTGTGTTCAAATCCTGGAAGAATGGTTTTCCAGGAGGCTACAATTTGGCTTGCAGAAAAACGAGCAGCGGGGCTGCCGTTCATGGACGAATAATCCAGAAGCACCTCATCTCCAAAAGAGTCTTCCACTTTTTGCCAGTTATTTTGGTCGGTAGCCACAAACAATCCGATCACAGTCTTTTCGGGGCTTGTCATAATTTGTGCATTTAATGTGATAGCAAGGAGATAAAATCCCCCACAGATCATTGCTTTCATGTCTTGCTGTTTTTGTACCATGCAAAACTGAGCACTGAATCGTCCTGAAGATTTAGAATTTCAAAGGAGGAAGTATGAATTTCAAAGAAGAGTGGATTGTCGGTATTCGATTGGGGTCCTTTCAGTCTGCTTTTTGAAAAAAGAACTGAAGTTGTTGGGGCTATCGAAATGTAGCGTGTAGGCAATCTCCTTGATACTTAAGTCGGTCTGTGCCAGGTAGGCTTTGGAGAGAGTTAGTAAGTGGTTGTGAATTTGACTTAGTGCGGTGACGCCCGTGATACCTTTTACCACTGCGTTAAGATGATTTGGATGGACGTTAAGCTTCTGTGCAAAGTAGCTGGTGCTGTGTAGGTTGGCAAAAGTTTCCAGCTGTGCATCTGGATAGAAGCTTGTTTCGATCAGGGTCTGGTACCGTGAAAGAAGTTTTAGATCAGCGGCTTTTAGGCTCTTCGCAGCCAACTCTCGATCTACTTGTTCTTCAAAGAGACGCTTCACATGCACAAGCAGGAGAAAGACCTGAGCTTCAATAAGCTGAAACTTATCTGAGGAGCTCCCATGATATTCCTGCCAGATTTCTTGAAAAATGGAGAGGATTTTTGAAAGTCGATTGTTCGGAATGGTGAAGGGGATCGACTCTTCCATTTTCAAAAAAGGGAACAATTCAAGGATCTTGCTCAACACCTTAGATTGGGTAACAAAGTCTTGACTAAACATGATATAGTAGCCTTTCCAGTTAGGGATGATGTCCCAGGAGATCAGTTGGAAAGGGGTATTGAAAAATAAAGAAGTGCCTTCTGGAAAGTCTGAGAAATGACCTGTGATCACCCTTCCATCACCATCTGCCTTGACAGCAATTGCATAAAACTCATGCCTAAAGGCAGGCATTTCGCTGTGTACTGTTCCCATGTTTTCTTCAAAACTTCGAATATCGAAGTGAGGATGCTTGGGAGGAGGAATATTGATGCCCTTACAATAGTTTGTAATGGTTTTAAAGTGATTCACAGCTTACGAATTAAGAGTATGGTCAATTCCTGCTTCCTTGATAAGAAAAAGCCCATAATTCCGGATGGTTTCAACAATGGGAATACACGTTTTCCCCTTTTCGGTCATGGAGTATTCTACTTTAGGAGGCACCACCGGATAGACTTTGCGGTGAATGAAACCCTCTTCTTCCAGCTCCCTTAGTTGAGAGGTGAGCATCTTATCTGTGATGTGACTAATGTCACGTTTGAGCTCGCTAAAGCGCATGACCCGGTCTTTTAGCCTCCATAAAATGGGCATTTTCCAGGTACCACCGATTCGATCCATCGCAAACTCTACTGGGTTGTAGTAGAGCTTGTTTTTATACATGAATTCTGGCATAACTATTTGATATACAGTATACTTTCTTTTTTGTTAGTAGCTCTAAAATAGGTAAGTATATTGACTTCCATAGGGTATAGATTCAGATTTGCTGACAAATGAAAACAGAAATGAAAAACTATTTAGGAATTACACTGGTCAGTGGTATGTTGCTTCTGGGGTGCAAATCGAGGTCGCAGGAACCTCAAAATGTTGATGTCCCAAGGATGGGGTCAGTTCATGAAGTCAAGCAATATGTCCATGCTCATGGGATGCCCTCAAAAGGAAAAATCCTAATGGTCACCAGCAGTCCGGCGGTTTCCGAACAGACCGGATGGCCAATTGGCTTTTGGGCAGCAGAACTCACCCATCCACTTCATGTTTTTCAAGAGGCAGGTTTTGAAGTTGAAGTGGCCTCAACTGAAGGTGGTGAAGTTTTGATGGATAGCTATTCAGATCCTACGGATGAGAGTGGGTATGCAGCTCATGACATCATTTCTCTTGGATACATGCAACAGGGTTGGTTTACTGACATGTTAAAAAATACGCTGAAGTTAACCGAAGTAAATCCAGAAGAGTATGACGCCATTTTTTTGGTGGGTGGGCAAGGGCCTATGTATACTTTTCGAGATAATCATGATCTCTCAAAACTATTTGCCACATTCTATGAGTCCGGGAAGCCAAGCGCATCGGTTTGTCACTCAACAACTTTACTCCTGGAAGCAAAAGATAGCGAAGGGCAGTTGCTGGTGAAAGGAAAGACCTGGACTGGTTTTGCCAATGCTGAAGAAGATTATGCAGACCAGGCTGTGGGCCAGAAAATTCAGCCCTATCGAATTGAGGATGAGGCCCGGAAGATCGAAGGAACTACTTTCAAAGTCGCTGCACCTTTTTCTTCTTATGCAATTACCGACGGCAATCTGATTACAGGGCAACAACAGAATTCAGGGGCAGCCGCAGCAAGAATGGTAGTTGCTCAATTGAACAAATAGCTTTTTCCTGCATGGTATTCAGGTATCCCGATTGGTTTATAAAGTACCTCTGTCTATTAGCGCTTCTCCTTTCTGTTGGCCAGGCAAGTGTTTCTGGCCAAAGTCTGGAAATGATGCCTGGTACTGAGCGATTCTTTACTGATGTGCAATGGCTTGAGTTTTTTGATGATGATCGAAAATGGTCTCTTTTTAGCCGTTCTCGTGCCACTTCCGACTACAAAGAGAATACCAGCTTGTTTACCGGTGCGTACCTGAATTATACCTCAATGCTTGGTTTGGGAGGAACGGTGGTGGGCAGGATCTCTAGCTTAGGCGCCGGCGGTGATGCAGGGGTCCATTTATTCAAAGCAGACAAGAAGATACTGATTTATGCTTTGGCATCGCTTGGTCTAAGTCGGGAACTGAGCTATTCATGGTTTTCAATAGTGCGATTCACTCCTCCCTTGGTATCCGATTGGGACCTCTATAGCAGTGTAGAATTGTTCTCCAACTTCGATCAGTTTGGACATACAGCCAGCGTCCAACGGATGCGGTTGGGAGTTGGAGTTCATGGCTGTCAGTTTGGGATGGCACTGAATCTTTCAGGAATCGGGATGAACTATCAGAATCGAGACTCAAATCCAGGTATCTTTATCCGTAAACAGTTTTAATTATGAATATCGCCATTATCGGGACTGGCAATGTCGGCGGCGCACTGGCCGCAAAGTGGGCATCGGCGGGTCATCAAATCTTCCTCGGAGTCAGGGATCAGGTGAACTTTAAAGGCATGACCTTGCTGCAAAATCCTAATACTACGGTCCATAGTATTTTAGATGCTGTAGCAAAAGCAGAAGTAGTCGTGCTTGCAACACCTGCGAAAGCTGCAATTGAGGCAGCAAAGTCTTTGGGAGATACGACTGGAAAAGTGATTATTGACACGATGAATATTGTTCGTGGAAATGGTCCAGAGGGCTATAAGAATACCTCAGATGCTATCTTGGCAAATACCAATACTTCAGATCTCGCCAAGTGTTTCAATACGACAGGGTTCAATAACATGTTGGATACGAATTATGAAGATCATCAAATTGATGCTTTTGCAGCGGGAGATAGCGAGCGGGCAAAGGGAATCGCAGGGCAGCTCGCTTTAGATGCGAAGTTCGGAGCATGTTACGATGTTGGAGGCAATGACAAGTTTGAATTGATGGAACAATTTGCTTTCTTCTGGATCAATCTGGCCATGATGCAGGGTCAAGGTCGAGATATTGGATTTAAATTACTTAAAAGATAAAACTAGTCTAGTTAGAAGTTCTCTAAGTTTTTTGTGATATCGGCGGAAACCCAGTCGAGGGCAATCGGTCTCCACTTCTTTCTACCATCTTCAATTTGGCACTGACCAGGTATTTTTTTCGCTACTTAACTGATGACAAGCTTCATCATGTAGTCTGTCTGCTCATCGTCTCCAAGCATAAAAGAGTGACTATCGTATATGGCAAACCCGTTTCGTTCATAAAACCGAATGGCATCTACATTTTGCTCCCAGACGCCGAGCCAAACATATGCCACTTTTAGGAATCTGGCCCTTTTCAGTGCCTGATCAAATAATTGCTGACCAATACCATTTCCCTGAGACTGTTGAAGCACATAGATCCGCTCAATTTCCAAGGCGTCGTCTCCCGTCAATACCGTTTGTGCTACCCCAAAATTGATTTTCAAATATCCTACGATCTGATCAGACGTTCGTGCGAAATAGAATTCAGACTGGGGATGATCCAATTCCTTCTCAATTTGTGAAGCAGAAAATGCTTGTCTCAAATAGTGGTCCATGTTTTCCAGACTATTCTGCGCACCAAAGGACTCCTTGAATGTTTTTTCCCCAATTGTTTGAAGCTCATTTAGCTCTGATTTCTGTACTTGGACAATTTGAGTCATACGCATGCGTGTCAGTTTTGAGGGTCGTTAAGAATAGTGGAACTCTAGCAGTTCGTCGCCCTGATCGTCGTAAATGCCAGTACTTTTCCAACCTAGATGCCTGTAGAAGCCATAGGCACGCATTTTCGGATCCGGGGCAGCTGCCAGCCAGAGTTTTTCATGACCCACTTGTCTTAGTTGACCCATTACCTCATATAAAAGTTCTTTGCCGACCCCTTGTCCATCATACCCGCTTAGGACTGCAAGAACCAATACTTCACCTGTTGAGACATCCCCAAAGCAAAAACCAATTAAGGTGTGATGAAATTCGGCAACCGTACCGATGTAGCGACCTTTCTCCATTTTCATTTGCCATGAAGTTTCTGTTACTCCAATCTCCTCGAGGATGTGCCGAGGTATTGGGTTGTCCCGCGTTTTTCCTCGAATTTCCATACATCGTTCCAGATCTTCGGGAACCGCTTTTCTATACATGATACGTTGAATAACTATTCAATCCACGAGCATACTAAACTTTAGCAAACTCCGCAAGTCACCTTAACCCAAATAAGGGCCTGATCCATCTTACTCTGCGGATGATAAATTCGTAAATAACATAACAAAATATTCCAGTAAACAGTACAATTAAAACAAACTTCCATTCAATGGCTATTTCAAGTGGAAGGAAAAGCGAGGCTCCCAGGTACAATGCCACCATATGAATGATGTATACTGGGTAAGCTGCCTGACTTAGGTACGTGAGTAAATTGCTTCCTTTGTTTAGGTATCGATATCCCACTCCAAGCCAACCAATGATCCATAAATTAGATTCAATGGCCATTAAGTACCCTGGGGCCTGCAGTTGAAACTCTATCAGTCGCAGGGTATACAATGCTGCTGCCAGACCCAGGTAACCCCATCTCCATTTTTTAATGGTTTCCCAAAAAGCGTTACCACTGTACACAAAAAGGAATCCAAAAAGAAAAGCCAGGAACCCTAAGAAAAAGCCATGCCAGGTATCTACATACATTTCGAAGACGGACGGTTTGGTCAGGTTCACTTCAATCACAAACAAGAGGTTAATCGCAAGAGGTCCGATTGGGTTGCTCATAGTTCGTTGAATGATTGACTTGAGTTTACCTTCCTCATGATGTTTGAGCCAAAAAAACAAGGGAGTGAACACCAGAACATAAATCAGGATGTTCCCTAGAAACCAGAGATGGCCAGCATGAGGATAGTAGCTAAATGGTTGACCATAATAGTGCTGTAATGCAAAAATGTGAAGCGGAGAGACTGCGACAATCCCAAACAGAAAGGGGACAAGAATTCTTGTTCCACGTTCCAGCAAAAGTTGTTTCCAGTTTCTCTTTCGGATGGCAAAATAGACTCCCATTCCTGAAACGTAAAAGAGTAGCGGGATCCGCCAAACGTTTAGCATGGTCATTGGCTTCCATAGACCTTCCATGGATTCATCACTTCGGATAAAACCGATAAACAGCGCCCAAGGCTGAAAGATAATGGCAATGTGATAGATCAGTAGCAGGCCAATGGCAATGACCCGCAACCAATCGATATCGTATCTTCTATTCGTATTCATCGTACTGCTGTTTATTGTAGCATCATAGCAATGACCGGACGAGTTTCTTCCAGCTCTTTCATGTCCAGTTGCAAACCTAAGGAACCCAACTGTTGTTGCATCATTTCATAGATGGGCTTTACTTCAGCAAAGGGCCCACTGATGGATTCAAAAGCCGTTGCCCCAAAATTATTCTTGATTCCTTTATCTGCACCAGCATTAATCAGCATCTGCACGATTTCCACTCGACAGAAAAATGCTGCGCTATGCAATGCAGTGGATCCGTCCTTGTTTTTTATGGATAGTTCTGCACCAGCTTCAATCAAAACCTCGGCGATTTCCTTTTTATCAAAAGTAGCGGCCGAGATGAGTGGCGTGGATCCCCCCATTGGTTCTTTTGAATTGAGGTCAGTGCCTGCAGCGATGTGTTGTTTTACGGCATTGAGGTCTCCATAAAGCACCGCTGTATGAATATCCATTTCAGGGGCATCAATATGGTTATTGCCAGACTTTTCGTTCGTGCTTTGAGTACATGCTGGCGTCATTAACGCCAATGTGATGACCAATACGAGATGTTTTAGCTTGTTAGTTTTCATATGTTTCATTTTTTGTCTTTAAGATTTTTTTGACAAAGGTCTGATGGTCTCTGGCCGGAGTGATAACAGTTTTGTGGTGATTTTCATCAAGTTTGGAGCATCCATATAAACTATGGTGCATTCGTATAAACTATGATGCATTCGTACCAAAACTGATCAATTGATCGGGTAATGGTAGGTGCTATATTTTTGCTACTATAACCTTATGGCTGAGTCACCAAAAGATCAATCGGAATTCATTGCAAAAGCAGAATCTGTCATTATTGAGCAGCTTTCGAATGAGCAGTTTGGTGTTTCTGAACTAGCAGAAGCATTAGGGATGAGCCGTTCTAATCTACTACGTAAGATTAAATATGATACCAAGCTATCTGCAAGTCAATACATTCGCCAGGTAAGATTGAAAGAAGGGATGAAATTGTTGAAGCAATCATCCTTTACGGTATCTGAAGTTTCTTACAAGGTCGGGTTTGGGAGCACCTCGTACTTTATCAAGTGTTTTCGCGAGTTCTATGGGCATCCACCTGGCGAGGTAGGCAAGCGAGAGGCTTCTGAAGAAAAGCCGCTACCTGTGTCAAGGAGAAGTCGTTGGTCGGTTGCTTTAATTCTCTTGATCGTGCTTGCCATCGTTGCATTCTTTTTTGGACGAAATTTTGATACAGCACCGACTAGCCCTCCGGAAAAATCCATTGCTGTATTGCCGTTTAAGAATGACAGCAACGATTCCACAAACCTTTACTTTGTGAATGGACTTATGGAATCAGCTCTAAGTAACCTCCAAAAGATTGAAGAGCTGCGAGTGGTGAGCAGGACTTCGGTGGAGAAATATCGCAACAGCACCAAAGATGTTCAGGAAATCGCAAAAGAGCTGGGGGTCACTTATCTGGTAGAAGGTAGTGGCCAGAAGAATGGCAATCAGGTGATGCTTAATATTCAATTAATTGAAGCAACACGTGATAAGCATGTGTGGGCCGGTCAATATAATCGCAGCATTGAAGATATTTTTTCAATTCAAAACGAGGTGGCTCGTAAAATGGTCGATGCAATCAAGGTGATTGTCACGCCTGAGGAAATGGCTCAGATCGAAAAGAGACCCACTGAAAGTATTGAAGCCTATGACTATTACCTGAGGGCATTGGATCCATATTATTCGAGATCTAAGGAGGGGTTAAACGAAGCAATTCCACTTTTTGAAAAAGCAGTGGAGCTTGACCCTACATTTGCATTAGCTTATGCGGATCTTGCCATCTCCTATTTCTTTTTGGACGTGTTTAAGGAAGAGAAAGCGTATTCGGATCAGATCAATAACTATGCAGATAAGGCGCTACTGTATGACTCAAAATCGGATAGAAGCCTTATTGCTAAAGCTTTGTACTATAGGCAAGTGAAAAAATTTCGGCTTGCATTACCTCATCTTGAGAAAGCACTGGAGTACAATCCGAATTCTTCTGCGGCGGTTCAGATGATTGCGGAGCACTATGCGCTTTATGCTCCAAACACCTCTAAATACCTGGAGTACGCATTGAAAGGTATTCAAATCGACATAGCCCCCGAGGATTCATCGACCCGAAGCTACCTTTACCTACAATTGGGAAATGCGTTGGCCCAATCTGGGTTCGTCGATGATGCAATCAAGTACATAGATCTCTCCCTTGGGTATGATTCCAACAACTTCTTTACTCCCTATGCCAGGGCTTTCATCCTGTATGCACGACATCTTGATCTAGACATTACGAAGGGTATGTTGATCAAAGAGTGGAAAAAGGATACTTCGAGGATGGATATTCTTCAGGAAATTGGGAAAGTCTTTTATTTTCAAAAAAACTACGATAGTGCCTTTTACTACTATCAGAAGTTTGTGAAAATACGAGAGTCAAATGCTTTGGACATCTATCCTTACGAGGATGGTAAGATCAGCTTAGTATATCAAGCAAATGGTTTAGACTCTGTAGCGGCTCAATTATTTGAATCGTATGCTGCCTATTGTGAACGAGATGAGTCCATTTACAAAAGCGCAAGCCTGGCAGGAAAACATGCGCAGGAAGGAGATCTAGAGGCTGGCATTGAACAACTCAAGCTATTTGCCAATCAAAGAAATTTTCAATACTGGATTGTACTCTTCTTTGAGATGGACCCACTGATTGAACCCTTAAAATCTCATCCGGAATTTGACCAGGTCATGGATTTAATAGAAAGTAGGTTTTGGGAAGACCATGAAGAACTTAGAAAAACACTGGAAGGGAAACGCCTCTTGTGACTTAGTTCATCTTCCAAGTTCTGCTGCTGGACCTTTCCGAAGTAGGAAAGTCAGCTGGAATTTCTTGTGTTACTGTTCCGGTAACCGCCCATTCTGCTCCTCGCTGAAAGGTGGTGATAAATCCTACGCATTCTTGGGAGTAGTCAAAGTGTCCCATGACTGAGTGGAACACTCTGCCTTTTCCATATTCTACTGCAAGTAACATTGCTTCATGTCTCCCGGAACCTTTTGTGGTTGTATCCCATGGAGTGGTTTGCAATATCGGGTCGGAGTAAGCGGTAGCCAGGATGGTAGCGTTTTTGAAAGGGCCACGCATTCGGGCGTACATTTCATCCTGGGTATGCATCCAATCGTTTGGGACACCTTTCATAATCGGATGTTCTGTTTCTCTGGTAGTAATCAAAAACTCTAATTCCGGACCATGAGTGGCGCAGGTATCTTCACTGAAATCTTGCTGAAGCAAACCATCGTTATTATAAAATACGTACGGACCATTGGTGCTATCCCGATTGCCCCAAGCCCCCAAGCCAATCATTTCGTTGTACGCCTCCCATTGCCCCCATGCATTATTCGCAGCATGCACCAGGACCATTGCACCTCCATTTGTCATGTAAGCTTCGAAGGCTGCTTTTGTAGCATCTGGCCATTCAGGTGTTTGCTCACCAATGTTGAGAACAATGAGGTCATAAGACTTAAAGTCTACAGCAAAATCAATTGCTACGACTGGATCTTTTGTGGTACTTCCGGGTTGTTTGCCTACAGGAAAATCTTTGAAATATCCTTTGTATGGCACTGGTCGATTGGGGTTGTACTTGACACCTAGCCAGGAGGGCTCCATTCGTTTGATTGAAACGCTGAACAATCCCGTTTCTTGAAGGTAGCTTCGCATCATTTGCGTAGTCTTTGGCCAGATGTAATGGTTGTTGGATCCGTCGATGATCAGTGCCTGAAATTTTTGCGATTCAGTTTTCTCGGGGTTTGTTTGACATGACAAGGATACCGAAAGGAGAAGCAGGATGAGGTAGTTGAGCTTATTCATAGGATAAACTTAAACAATATGGGCGGCAAACGAAGTTGATTAAAAGATGACTTTAGTTCTGGTCATTTGGGCGAAATCTTTCCCTTTTGCCAGTCCTTTTGGAGATAGAGATTTAAACCGGTTTCGGCTTCCAGGTCGATTAATGCATTCCTTAGATCAATGGACCTTAGTCCAATCTTCTTACGGTTTTCATTCACCTTTTCCTCGTCAGTCAGTTTGCCTAAGTATCCATAACTTGTATTGTCATGCCCGCTGGAGGCAGCAACTAGCCAATCTTCTATAATAGCGAAATCGTATGGATGCAATTCTCCTTTCAGTATTGCTTCTTGCAGATAGGGTCGGATGGCCGGATACAGAGTGTCTTGCAAGGTGTAGGCAGGTGAAATGGAATTGTGGTGACTTAGAAAAACTGAAGCCCACCAACTGTTTCCGATGATTTTCTCTCCTGGGTAACCATTTTTGACAATGATCTGCCTTAATTCCGCCAGTTGTTGTTCGCTATGAGGTGCAAACTTCTCTTCTGCGTAGCGAATTTGACTCTTGTCTCCAATTCGGAGCCACGCTTTAAGCGCCATTTTCTGATCCTGCTTTAGCATGGATCTGACCTGTTGTCTAAGCGGCTTATTGAGTTTAGCTAAGTAGATCAAGTGAAGGGAATCGTATGATTCTTCCATGACACTCCACTTCGGATTTTGCTGTAGCGAAATGAGTTGCTGCTTCTTTTTCAGAGACTTGAGGGTCCAACCTGCTAGAATGCCTTTTTCCAAAAACCGAAACGCAATCTCGAAATCATTATGGTATGTTGCTAGCTCCGTACCCAATTTGCATTCACGCAAGAACATAAAATCAACCTCCGCAGCTAGTGAGTCCAGTTTGAGGATTGCTTCCTCAAATTGGTTCTTGACTAATAATGACTCTACACTTACGATGGTACGATGGTATTGAAGATAGCCTTCTTGCCCAACCACTAAGGTAGAAGTGCTGAACAGGAGGGCTATGAGCGTTTGCCGAGCTATTTTGCTTATCATCAACTAAAGAATGCGATAAAGCGCCAGAAGGTTGTCTCGAACTTTGAATTCGCACTAGTCCACGATTAGTCGCTTAATAGTCCGGGTTCCTGAGGTACTGGTCAGCCTGACCAGGTAGATAGCTGGGTGTAGCAGTGAGGTATCAATTCGGTCAGATATCTCCGAACCTGATTGCTGATGGACAATGGTTCCAGATAGGGTGCTCACCTCGATCTGACTCAGTTCTTCGTGATGCAAACTGACTTGAAAGTAGTCTTGAGCAGGGTTGGGAAAGATTTCCGCGCTTAGTGTTGGTTGTATACCAAGAACCTTCTGAGGCACAGAAAATGGTCCGCCTAATTGGCGAAGAAGGAACTCATTCCCGCTTTCTCCCTCAGTCGTATTTAGAGAGAGTGATTTGATTTCAACCTTTACTTCCGAGAGCTGCGCTGCCACCGCTGCTTCATAAACTTCATTGCTATGCAGCCAATGGTGTAAAACATCGTCGCTGGGATGGATTGCTCCGGATTGACTGAAGATGTAAAGAGGAGGATCGTCATCAGACAAATGAGCAAGCATATCTACTTCCTCTCGGTACTGAACCAGCGCCGGATCATGAATCATCTGATATATTGAATCCATTCCTCCATAAAAGTTCATAATTCTTTCGGTCGTCATAATTTCAGCGATGCTATCTAGGGTGAAGTTAGTGCCCTGTCCATCAAAATTTTCGTATACTTCAGTCTCCCACTTGAAAAGGTCGTAGGTGGATTGACTACCGCTCGCGAAGACAGCTTTTACACGTGTTGACTCTTGAAGGATGGGATCATTTGCCTCGGGATCTGCCATATCCGCATGACTAGCGAGCCAGATGCTGGTTCCACCTCCTGCAGATCCCCCTGTCAATGCAATTTGATCCGGATCGACGAAAAGGTCGTCTGCATAGTATCGGACAAATTGCAAAGCCCTTTTAGCATCCATCAGGCTCTTGATTACCCCCTCATTATCGGGTTCATTTTCTGCGATCAATCGATACCCAAAGCTTGCAAATGCGAACCCATTATCTAAAAAGTACTTTGCGGTTGCTCTTCGTTCCGGGTCCTTAAAGATGATGCCGGGGTCACCCCCAGTAAACCCACCGCCATGAATGAAAATCACAAGGGGATGATTGCCCTCCATGTCAGGCAGTAAAATATGAAAAAGCTGTTTTTTAGGATCTATATCATCGTAAACGATATTAATAGCTTGTACAGCGCTTGGGTTCTCTACTTCGAAGCTATCGGCCAATGGCTGAAAATTTGGTGTGAACTGAGCGGTAGCCAGAGTAGCGCTCAGTAAGCCAATGGTAAGAAGGATCAATTTTTGATTTTTCATGTAGGTTAATTTGCAACCTTTGACTTCATATCAGTCAAAAGGTTTAAACTGGCTAGCCCCTTGTCGCACATGATAGTGGATGATTCGCTTTAATATCAAGGGAAAATAGGCGGAGGTTATTCTCTGTTCTTACCTAGAAACACACTTACTTTTGGGTTTATTGGATTACCGGAACTTCGTCGAAACGAAACTATCTGCCCGGTATGAAAGATGGCGTCAGATATGGGTCCGTTAATCATGTTCCAAAAGGGAAACGTTCGGGTTTGGTTCGGAGATTGAAAGATGACCTTCAGTTTGGCTATTTCTTCAGACGATTTATTGCGATATAGATTACTTGCTTTTTCCAGGTTAGTCAGTGTTTGTTGTCTCAGTTCTTCGAATGTTAACTTGCTTAAATCCATTGGTCTGATCGTGGCTACGTTTTTAGCCGAATTCAGAATAGTTTCAGATAGTCCAAGAACATGTTCAAGCGTATGCCTCGTATTTCTAGCATCGATGGAAGGTTGGTAGGCGAGGTCTTCCTCGGTTAATCCTTCGGTAGCCCAATGGTAACGATATCCTAGTCCATCAACAAGTCTGGAAAGTACGTTACCCGGAGCATAAGACGGGCTGTATTCTGGTATTTCTTTATAAGGAAGCGTTGCGTTCTCTCGCATTAATTTGGTAATGTTAGCCTGATCAAAGGTGGTAAAAGAATTTTGATTGCCGTAATTAACAATCACGGAAGAAAAGGCTTCCATTTGATTGAAATCAAAAATTAAAGTAATGAAGTTGTTAAGTTCCACCTCATGCCAGCTCACGTAATAGGTATTGGGACCCACTAGTCTTGACTTGTAGTTATAGGTCTTTAATGACTTGGCAGCATTGGGTCCTTTAGTCCATCTATACGTCAGGGTTTCCATGCTAAACGAAATTTCGATAGCACTTTGATTGGTGTATTCATATTCGAAGCTTGTCCCATTTAGTTTGTTCTTGGAGGAAGTCTGAGCAGAGATGCTTTGAAAGCCCACTAATGCTGAGAGCATGAGAAGTTTAATTTTCATATTGATTTTGTTTGTTTCGAAGCTAATTCCTGACATGGCTTCTTGTTCAAACAAAATCATTCATTCTGATTCAAATAGGATGAATGCTTAGTGAATGACAATATGGTATTCGGATTGAAACGACTCACCTGATTTGAGACGGATGACTCCTTCCTTTTCCAAGAAGTTTTGATTGTGATCTTTGTGATCTGCGATTCCAAACCAGGGTTCGAGACATACGAATGGTGATTCCGGACTCATTGACCAGATTCCAAAGTAAGGAAACCCCTCGAAGTTCATCGTGAGAACAGGTTCTTCCCCTTCCCGGATTGTGATGGCATTTGAAGAGAGGTTATCAAAAATCAAGGCGTCTTCGTCAAAAAGGTCATCCGTAATGCTAATTTCTGACTGATCATCCAAGATCAATCGCGTGATCCCGTTTCTGATGCCACCATCAATTAATTGTCGATGCGCGATCTCTGGCTTATTAAGAACTAGTTTGTAATCGCTTCGCTTCTTGCCTGAATTGATTGGACAGTTGAATGCCGGATGTGCTCCAATTGAAAAAATCAGTTCATCAGATCCTGGATTAAGCACTTTATATTCAGTTGTAAGTTTGTTTTGATTAAGTCGATAGCCGATAGAAAGTTCAAAGTCAAGTGGAAACTGCTTTCGGGTCTCTGTCGTAGATTTTAGGACGTAGATCAGTTGCTTGTCGTTGACTTTTTGAAGAGAGAAGTCCATGTTTCTGGCAAATCCATGTTGTGCCATTGGATATGGCTTACCCTGTATCAAGATGGTTCCTTCTTTTACAGCTCCAA
>CAZQDI010000089.1:0-16108 GCA_964591785.1 uncultured Roseivirgaceae bacterium | reverse complement strand
ACTAAGTGGTGCTGACGCTGGTCAGTTGGCTGAGGCTAAGTTCTACAGAGCATACAATATGTGGATCGTGTTAGATTTCTACGGACAAGTTCCTTTTAGAAATCCTACAGATGGAGTTGATGTACTTCCTAGTGTATTGACTAGAACGGAAGCATACGATTTGGTTGTTCAGGACCTTACTGACGCAATTGCAGGTCTACCTGATAGTAACCCTACTTCTGGTGACAAGTCTCGACCTGTAAAGGCTGCAGCTCAATTCTGGTTAGCAAAAGTGAAGTTGAATGGATTTGTTTACCGAGGAGAGTCTTCAGCTTCTCAAGCTGATATGAATGATGTAATATCACTTGTTGACGATATTGAAGCTTCTGGCTACGCTCTTTCTGACGGATACTTTGACACTTTTGTCGGTGGAAACGTTTCTAATACGGATGTAATCTGGAATGTGAATGCTTCTGTCGGTAACAGAATGTGGAATGGGTTGCACTACAACCAAGCCAGTGATGACAATGGTGGCGGCGGTTGGAATGGGTTCACTACTCTTTCTGAATTCTATGATCTATTTGAAGGGCCGTCTGATGATAACTCATTAGGTGCTGGACAAGAAGAACGAAGAGGGTTTACTCAGACAGTAGCCTCTACAGATGCTGACAACGAAGGTTTTGGATTCGGATTCCAATTCGGTCAAATGTACGGCTTAAGAGATGGTGAAGTGACAGCTCTGACCGATCGGGTTGGTAACCCTCTTATCTTTACTAAAGAACTTCCTTCTTTGGTTGGTAACAATGAGAGAACAGGTATTCGATTGCTCAAGTACTCCCCAGCTAATGGTGGATTTACCTCAGGGGTTGTGATGGCGAGATACGCTGATGCCTACCTGATGAGAGCTGAGGCTCAACTTAGAAATGGAGCTGATGTTTCTTCTGCTATCAATGACTTAAGGACCTTGCGAGGTGCTACTCCACTTGCAACTGTGACATTAGACGATTTGTTGGATGAAAGAGGTAGAGAGTTATACATTGAGGGTTGGAGAAGAAACGATTTGATCAGATTCGGAGAGTTTATTGGTAACTGGTCATTCAAGGATCAAGCTGCAATTGGCGATGAAACTAAGAACCTATTCCCAATTCCAGCTTCTGCATTACTATCGAATCCAGGACTTACTCAAAACCCTGGTTATTAATAAGAACTTTTTTTAAGCTTAAAAGGGGCATTGTACAATGCCCCTTTTTTTAGTTATGAGATTTAAAAACTCATTCATAATTCTCATTCTAATTTTGTTGGGTTGTGGGTCAAAGGATACTACCCTATTCAAATCAATGCCCTCAAGCCATACAGGCATTGATTTTCAAAATACTTTAGCTTCCAATGCAGATCTCAATATCTTAAATTATCTCTACTACTACAATGGTGCTGGGGTAGGTATGGCAGATGTAAATGGAGACGATCTGCCAGATATATATTTTGTAAGTAATTTAGGAAACGACAAATTATATCTAAACAGGGGAAATTTTAAGTTTCAGGATATTACAGAACAAGCTGGAATTGGGAACAACTCGGGTTGGTCTTTTGGAGTTACCTTGGTAGATATCAACAATGATGGGTTGATTGACATTTATTTAACCAAGGTCGGAGAGTACCGAAAGATCACTGGAAAAAATTTGCTCTACGTCAACAAGGGACTAAATCAAGACGGAATTCCTGTGTTCAGTGAAGAAGCAACAAAGTACCGTTTAGATATTAGTTCATATGGGACACAGACGGCATTTTTTGACTATGATCTTGATGGTGATCTTGATGCATTTCTTCTAAATCATTCTGTCCATCCTAACAGTAATTATGGATTTGGTAATCAAAGAGATTCAAATGATCCATTGTCGGGAGATCGACTCCTGGAAAATAGAGAGGGTAAATTCTATGACATTTCCGAGCAGACAGGAATTCATCAAGGAGTAATTGGCTATGGCTTAGATGTGTCCATTGGAGACTTAAATGGAGATAACTACCCGGACCTCTATATAGGAAATGATTTTTTTGAAAATGATTACCTCTACTTAAGCAACGGAGATAAGACATTTACTGAGGTGAATGCATCAGAGGAAAATATCCTTGGACATACAAGTCATTTTTCCATGGGCAACACCTTATCTGACATCAATAGTGACGGAAGGCTTGATATTATCAGCTTGGATATGTTACCCGAAGAACTAGCTGATTATAAAACATCAGGCACAGAATTCTCATACCCCATTTATCATCAGTTTTTAAAGAAAGGATATCGGCCTCAGTATATGCAAAATACTGTTCATGTTAATAATGGAAGTTCCTTTTCTGAAGTAGCTTATCAGTTCGGACTTTCCGCAACAGAATGGTCATGGGGCGTTATTTCTGCAGACTTGGATTTAGATGGTCATAAGGATCTGTATATTACCAACGGTATACCTGGAGCGACCAACGACATGGATTTCATCAAGTTTGCCTCGCAACAAACAATCCAGGAAGAGCTTCAGAAGCCAAGTGCCAGGTCACTGGACTACATCGATAGATTGCCAAGTAAAAAAATCATCAACTATGCATTTCAAAACGAATCTGGAAGGTATCAGGATGTGTCCGAAAACTGGTTTAAGGGGAATAAATCCTTTTCAAATGGGGTAGCCGTCGGGGATCTTGATAATGACGGAGACCTTGATATAGTTGTCAATAATATAAATGAAAGTCCTTTTGTTTTCCAGAATACATTGCCTCTGGATTCAATGAATTATTTGAAAGTAAAGTTCAAAGGAGTAGAGATGAATAGGCAGGGGGTCGGAGCTCGGGTCCGCGTGTTTTATGATGGAAATCAGACGATTGAAGATAATTACCCGAATCGAACCTATCTTTCTTCTAATCCTTTGCTGGTCCATTTTGGGCTTGGAGCTTCGCAGAAAGTTGATTCCCTGAAGGTTACCTGGCCAAGTGGGAAAACTCAAGTAATGAGGAATATCAAAAGTAATCAGACGGTTGAGTTAAGAGAAAATGATTCTGAATACGAAAGTCAAAGTAAGAAAAAGTCATCATCTAGATTTGAGAAATCTTCATTTCATTACTATGTTCATCAGGATGAAAGTTCATTGGATTTTAGTAGAGAACCACTTATTCCCTTTGCCAAGTCAAATGAAGGTCCCAGCCTCGCCATAGGTGATGTGAATCATGATGGGATGGAGGACCTTTTTATTGGTGGAGCAAAAAGACAGAAGAGTGCGCTATATGTTCAAACTGGAATCGGATTTATACCTTCAGACCTTGACTTGGGAGATGATGAAAGTATAAAAGAAGCAACAGCTAGTTTGTTTTTTGATGCAGATGGTGATAGCGATTTAGACTTGATTATCGGATACGGTGGAAATGAATTTGAAAGAGGTACACCTCTTCAGCCAGTTCTGTTGATCAATGAGAATGAACAAGGGTGGAGGAGAGATCAGTCATTTCCGAAAATTGAACTGAATGCTTCTTGCATTGTCTCCATTGATTTTGATAACGATGGTGATTTAGACTTAGCTATTTCATCCAACACAGTGCAGGGTCAGTTCGGCTTAAATTCACAAAACTTTCTCTTAAGGAACACCAACCAAGGTTTTGAACAAGCCGTGGATCTTCAAAATTCGGATTTCTTGAATTATGGGTTGATAGAAGAAATGAAAGTGATCGATTTTGATGAAAATGGATATGAAGATATTGTTGTGGTCGGACATTGGATGCCTGTGACCGTTTTTTTTAATGATGGAGAAACGCTTCAACCAAGTTCAATCCAAGGGTCAAATGGTTGGTGGAACTCTCTTGAAATTGATGATTTTAATAAGGATGGTCAATTTGACATTATCGCGGGCAATTGGGGCTTAAACTCTCGCTTAAGATCTTCGGAAAATGAACCCATTACTTTGTATCGCTATGATTTTGATGAAAATGGCAAAGTAGATCCAATCTTGAGCTACTACTATAAGGGAGAAAAGACAGTCATGAGTTCTAAGGATGAGTTGACTGGTCAACTGCCCATCCTGAATAAACAATATCTGAGTTATCAATCCTTTGCAAATGCATCCTTTGAAGAGCTTTTTGGAACAGATCAATTAAGAAAGGCAGAAAAGAAATATGTCTATTGCTTAGAGACGAGCTTTTTTGTAAACAAGGGTAACTTTGAGTTTGAGAGCAAAGCCCTCCCTTCAGAAGTACAGAGCAGTACGGTGCACGATATTTTGGTTGAAGATTTTGACCAAGATGGTTGGAAGGATTTGTTTCTTGTTGGTAATACCTATGAGGTAAGTACTCAGATAGGGAGACTCGACGGATTGCATGGGGTAGTGCTGAAAAATAATGATGGGAATTTTGAATCTTTCGAAAACCTGAATCTTATTGGAGCAGCAAGAAAAGCCGAAAAACTCATTATTAACGATGAAGCCCATATGCCCGTGGGTATGAACAATGATAGCTTAGTTTTAGTGAAGTACGATTTTATAAGATGAGAAAAATTTTAAATCAAGTAGTAGCATTTGCCATTGTGGTAGTACTTATTGCCTGTGAAGGATCATCAAATAAGCAGATGAAATTATTCACAAAAATGGATTCTGATTACACAGGAATTGACTTTTTGAACAGTGTTGAAAACCAAAAGAACTTCAACATCTTTAAATATCGAAATTTTTACAATGGTGGCGGAGTTGCCATTGGCGATATTAATAACGACGGTTTGCCAGATATTTATATGTCTGCAAATATGCTCTCCAACAGGCTCTATTTAAATAAGGGAGATTTCAAGTTTGAAGATATAACTGAAAAAGCGGGTGTTGGAGGTAATAAACCGTGGTCAACCGGAGTGCTAATGGTGGACATCAATGCAGATGGTTTACTTGATATTTATGTCAGCAATGCAGGTAATCTGGAAGGAGACAATCATGACAATGACCTTTATATCAATAATGGAGATCTGACATTTACCGAAATGGCGAATGAATACAACCTTGCCAAAACAGGGTTTTCCACTCATGCTGCATTCTTTGATTATGACAAGGACGGTGATTTGGACGCTTACATTCTCAATAATAGTAATATCCCTGTAAGTAGTCTAGGATATGCTGCTCACCGGCAGGTCAGGGCGCGAGACTGGGATGTACCTGACATATTCAAGGGGGTAGGTGATTTACTCATGAGAAATGACGATGGGGTCTTTACGGATGTAAGTGATGAATCCGGAATCTATGGAAGCCTTATAGGGTTCGGACTAGGAGTGTATGTTACAGATATCAATCGAGATAACTACCCTGATATTTACGTCTCAAACGACTTTTATGAGCGAGACTACCTCTATATAAACAATCAGGATGGAACTTTTACTGAAGACATCAAAAACTGGGTGTCTCATCTGTGCCTGTCTGCAATGGGGGTTGATATGGCGGACATAAACAACGACGGGCTTACAGATATATTCATTACGGACATGCTTCCGGAACATGATCAACGAATAAAGAGTGTCATGGAATTTGAAAGTTACAATACATTCAAGTTGAAGCAGAGTAAAGATTTCTATCAACAGTATATCCAGAACACGCTTCAAATCAACAATGGGAATGGTTCATTTACAGAGGTGGCATACTACAGTGGTATCGCAAAAACGGACTGGAGTTGGGCAGGTCTAATGTTTGATATGGACAATGATCTTTACAAAGACCTCTATATTACTAACGGAATCCCGCATGATTTAACGGACATTGACTTTGTTGATTTTTTTGCCAACGATGTGATTCAGAAAATGGCTTTGACTGGTCAGAAAGAGGAGATCGGAAATATTATTGATAAGATGCCTTCAAAGCCTTTACCAAATTATACCTATAAAAATAACCGTGATTTCACCTTTGACAATTACGGAGAAGAATGGGGCTTAGAAATACCGAGTTTTTCTAATGGAGCTGCTTACGCCGATCTGGATAATGATGGTGATCTTGATATGGTAATAAATAATGTCAACATGGAGGCCTTTGTTTTTAGGAATAACTCAGAAAGTGTGACTGGGAACAACTTCTTAAGGTTCAAGTTTGAAGGTGAGCAAGGAAATCGATTCGCTTTGGGAACAGAAGTGGAACTATACATTCAAGACGCTATTATTTTCCAGGAGCACATGCCTTTCAGAGGGTTTCAGTCATCGGTAGACTATACTATGAGCGTTGGATTAGGAGCAAAAAGCACTGTCGACTCCATCAGGATCAAATGGCCAAATGGTTTCATTACCATGCTTCGAGATGTCTCTGTCAATCAGACAATAGAGCTGAAACAGTCTTCAGGAAATCACACTGATAAAAAGGAGATCAAGACGTTAATACCTCTCTTGGAAGAGGTGTCAAATGAAACTTTGATTACACATAAAGAAAACTATTTCAATGATTTCGATTTTGAAAACTTGTTGCCTCAGAAATTATCTCAGGAAGGCCCTGCTCTGGCAGTGGGGGATGTGAATGGAGATCAAATTGACGATGTATTTGTGGGTGGAGCGAAAGGACAGCCTGGCTTCATTTATTTGCATGATGGATACGGAATATTCAAAAACAAGACTCAAATTGATTTGAATAATGACTTTTACTTAGAGGATACTGCCGCTTCACTGGTTGATATAGATAATGATGGAGATAATGATTTGATTGTCGGTTCCGGAGGTAACGAGATAGAGGATCAAAACCTCTATGGAGTCAGAGTTTATGTCAATGACGGATCCGGTTCTTTTTCAAAAGTTGAAAATGAAATTGCTACGGTAAATCATAACGTTTCCGTCATAGCGCCCTATGACTTTGATGGAGATGGAGATAACGATCTTTTTGTGGGTTCTAGGAGTGTGCCAGGTGTATATGGAATTGATCCTGCTCATCAACTTTTGGTAAATGATGGTCAAGGAAATTTCTCTGATCAAACTGAGAGATACGGATATGACCTCAAGGATGCTGGGATGATTACGGATGCCATCTGGAAAAATGTACTTGGAGATGATAAATTAGAGTTGATTACGGTGTCTGACTGGGGTACTCCTAAGCTATTCGAATTGAAGGGAAGATCTTTGAAAAATGTGTCCAGTAGTTTAGACAGTTTGTCGGGATGGTGGCTTTCAGTTGAAGCTGCTGATTTGGATAATGATGGTGACCTGGATCTCATTTTAGGAAATAAGGGAAGTAATCTGCCTTACAAAACAACACCTTCAAACCCCATGAGACTTTGGGTCAATGACTTCGACGAAAATGGAGGCATAGAACAAATTACTACAACCAATTATGATAATGGAGATTATCCACTGCATATGAGGAAGGAACTAACCATGCAGGTTGTTTCTTTAAAAAAGGAAAACTTGAAAGCTTCCGACTATAGTAAGAAGACGATTGACCAGCTTTTTCCTGAAGGTGTCATGAATAGAACCTTAATGAGGGAGGCTGGAAATTCAGAGACTGTCGTTGCCGAGAATTTAGGTGATGGAAACTTTAGAATAAAATCGTTACCCGGAAGAGTTCAACTTTCATGTGTCTGTGATATTAGCTGTAAAGACGTAAATGGTGATGGAAACTTGGACCTTCTAATGGCTGGGAACAACTTCGAGTTCCGTCCTCAATATTCGAGATTAGATGCATCTTACGGCCACGTTTTGCTTGGCGATGGAAATATGAACTTTGAGTGGCAGGACTTCTCAAGGTCAGGTTTTTTCATTCGAGAGGAAGTCAAGCATATGCAACTAGTTGGAGGCGAAGGAGCAGATGAATTTCTTTTTACTGCGATTAACGATACCCTACCAAGGGTCTTTAAATTTTAGCAGGAAAGTGTCTGGCTTATCTTAGTCTATGAAGAAGTGTCTACATTTTGCATTGTTGTATTTGGTATTTGTCAATTACTCCCTAGGTCAAAAAATAGACTCCATCTATTCGGAACCTGCTGAGAAGACAAGAATTGGCTACCTCTGGGTAGCAAAACAGAAAAATGTAGGTCTTACGGTCTCTGATGAAGTTGAACCTAAAGAGACTTACTTCAACCCTCTTTTGTCTTTGCAAGGTGAAATTCCTGGATTCATTGTGTCAAGGGTCGATGGGCAAGAGGGTAATAAAACCTTTAGCTATCAACGAGGGATAAGTAGTTTTTTCCTTTCATCACAACCGTTGATCGTGCTAAATGGCTATCCCATCCATGACTATGATATTTCTTCAAGTACATCCAATATTGGATACGGAAATCGTATCTCACTAGATCCACTAAGATTTCTAAACCAAAAAGACATCAAGTCGATTCACTTTCTCAGAGATATCGCCTCGACAGCAATTTACGGAAGTAGAGGAGCCAATGGGGTGTTGTTGATCGAAACCACCGAACCAGAAGTACAGCGGCTTACTTACTCAAGCTCAATTAGTCTTGCTTCTGTTGCCACGGAATATGACCTACTCAACAGGTCTGATTTTTTATCTGCTTTTGACCAATTGACCTCCTCCGCCGTGAATGTTGATTTTGGGAATAACGTTGATTGGCAAGATGAGATTCTGCGAACCACCTTGTCTTCTACCCATCACTTAGCTTTCTCAAAACCTCTGAAAAATGGCTACTTTGACTCTAGTATCGGATATGAGCGATTCAATGGTGTTCTAGCTCGTACTACTGGCGAAAATTTCACAGCTTCATTAGGTGGTCAATTTTCTTTTTTTGATGACAGACTCTCTTTGGGAACATCTTTTTTGGGATCTTCTTTGGCTGAAATCATGCCAGCAATTAGTTCGACAGCTGGTGCAAGGGGAGACCTGCTTTCATCTGCCCTTACTGCCAACCCAACATGGTCTGCCCATCCTGATTCTACTCAAATAGGCGGTGCGTTAGTGAATCCAAACAATTTGAAGAGGTACCATCAGGATGAGACCAAGACCCAACGAATAGTTGCAAACATAAACCCTTCACTTTTGGTGTTGCCCACTACCCGAGTAGGGTTAAAGATTGGTTTGGACCAGTCTTGGTCAGATCGCACCTTGGCAGTATCTAGGCGGGCGAACAACTTAATTCGTGGTGTTGAGGGCAACGGAAGAGCTGCGGTGGATGACGTGGATCAGCAAGATTTACTTTTGGAGCTAGCCATTGAGGATCATAGAAAAGTGGGTAACTCAACAATCGACATGATTGTAGGATATGCCGATCAGCGGTTTATGCGAGATGTCCGTAACGCAGAGGCCTGGGGGATTGATGCGGATGAACCCGGGGAGATTATAAATATCGTTCGTCCATTTGTCAATCTGGTGGAAGCCTCTATTCCGGGTAGTTTTCAACAGTTTGGTATTTCTGAACTACTTAACGTTTCTGGTACGAGCAATTTCTTTGTGAATCGAATAGGTCCGGTAAGAACTGATCTGTCAAATTTTACGACTGCTAGACCAGTCAATTCGATTGCGGTCAGTTATCTATCCACTGAGACTCGAATAAAATCGTACTTTGGGAGGTTTTTGTTCAATGTGGCAGACAAGTATGGAGTTAACCTCTCATCAAGAGTTGACAATTCCAACCTTTATTCAGATTTGTCTTTTTTTGGATCTTTGGGGTTGGCATGGTCTGCGCACAATGAGCCGTTTATGGGAGATTGGGCTTCTAAATTGATCCTAAAAGTTAGCTATGGTACTTCCGGAAACATGGGAGCCAACTTGGCTTCTACACTAAATTTCAATGGCCAGGAACTTGAACGATTTGGAAATCTTACCATTGGACCAGGGGGAGATATTGTAATTCCTGGTATATCCGTGCAAACGGAAAACGATGATCTTAGGGTAGAGCGAACCAATGAAATAAATGTGACCTCGGAATTTGAGATTGAAAATACAGGTCTTTCAGGTGAAATAAGTTGGTACCGAAGAATAAGTACGGACCTAATTTCGATCACTAATACAGCTACCTTCACTTCAGGTCTAGAAAACACGGACGGGGAGATATCCAATAGCGGATGGGAGCTAATGCTGAAACATCATTTCAAAAGGAATGATTTTGGGCTCCGAACTCAAATGGTCTTTAGCCATAACGTAAATAAAATTGATCGAATCGAGGATGGGAGGGATTTCAGTTCTGGGCTGTTGTTTGGACCTGGTGTTACGGGGACATTTGTCCAACGTTTTGAACAGAGTAATCCTGTTTTTTCATACTTTTTAAGGGAATTTCAGGGGTTTGATCAAGATGGATTCCAGCAGCTAGGCAATTTTGATCTACTTGACAAATCTGCGATAGTGGCTTCCTCCCTTGGCTTAAACCTTGGTGTTGACTACCGAGATTTTAGTATCGACTTGGCCTTCTATGGATACTTTGGACATTACTTATATAACAACACGGCCAATGCTTTTTTTAGTACAGGCGCTATTGCTAATGCCCGAAATGTGACGAGCAATGTGGTTAATTCAGGACAATCAATTTTTGCAGAAACCAGCCCATCTACTCGATATCTGGAACGAGCAAACTTTTTGCGATGTAGATCAATTATTCTCAACTATGCATTTGATAAACAGCCATTCAAACTTAGCGAACTGGAGATCTTTGGTATGGTACAAAATCCTTTTGTGATTACTGGATATTCTGGACTCGACCCAGAGGTCAATGTGCAGGTTGGGATCGATTATCTTGCCTATCCAATGACAAGAACTTACACCTTGGGAATTAGAGCATCATTATAGTATAAAATCAATATATGCATACCTACAAGAACTATTTGGTACTAACTCTTTTCATTGTCTTTGTCTCTTGCCAACAAAAAGAAACCATGTTTTCTGCAGTCGACGCCACTGTTTCCGGAATTGGATTTTCAAATGATCTTCAAGAAACAGATGACTTCAATATTTTGGATTATTTGTACTTCTACAACGGTGGGGGCACTGCGATTGGGGACATTAATAATGATGGGTTGCCTGATATCTTTCTTTCTGGCAATCAAGTTGAAAATAGACTTTACCTGAATAGGGGGGACTTACAATTTGAGGATATCACCTTATCAGCCGGCATTGAAAAGAATAGCGATTGGAATACCGGTGCTATTATGGGTGATGTGAACCAGGACGGTTGGTTGGATATCTATGTTTGCGCAGTGGTCGGCTTGAAAGGCTTGACAGGATATAACGAGTTGTACATAAACAACGGTGACAATACGTTTTCTGAGCAGTCTTCAAAATATGGTCTGGATTTTGATTCCTATAGTTCTTCTGCAGCATTTCTGGATTTTGACTTAGATGGAGACCTGGACATCTACCTGTTAAATCATGCGGTTCACACCCCAGAATCGTTTGGAAAAGCTGAGCTACGGTATTCGAGGAGTTATGAAACCGGAGACAAGCTTTTAAGGAACGATTCATTACGATTTACGGATGTAAGTGAAGAAGCTGGAATTTATGGTGGAATAAATAGTTATGGATTAGGGCTTGCCATTTCGGACTTTAATCAGGATGGGTTCCCTGATATTTATGTCGGTAATGACTTTCATGAAGATGACTATTACTATCTCAATAATGGAGATGGGACCTTTACAGAAAGTTTACAAAAAGCATTT
This sequence comes from uncultured Roseivirgaceae bacterium, assembly GCA_964591785.1. GTDB lineage: Bacteria > Bacteroidota > Bacteroidia > Cytophagales > Cyclobacteriaceae > Ekhidna. Next base: position 4,560 of record CAZQDI010000089.1, on the reverse strand, counting down.
GGCTTATCCTCAAGATTTTCAATGGGCAATGATGTAGCGGACATCAATAACGATGGAATTAGCGATCTACTTTCCTTGGATATGCTTCCGGAAGATGAGACGGTGCTTAAGATGTCTGAGGGTGATGAGAATTATAACGTCATGCGTCTTCGCAAGGAAGAATATGGTTACTCTTATCAATTTTCGAGGAATATGCTTTTCTATGGACATCCTTCAGGGAGCTTCTTAGAAACCGCACAAATGAGTGGAGTGGCTGCATCAGATTGGAGTTGGAGTGCTTTGTTCGGAGATTTTGATATGGATGGAAATCAGGATTTGTATATCTCAAACGGCATTCCGAAGCGACCTAATGATCTTGACTTCATCAAGTTTGTGTCTGGAGAGCAGATTAAGAATACGATTAATCAAACGAAGTTGGTTGATCAACAAGCTCTTGATTTGATGCCAAATGGAGCTGCAATAAATGCTATTTTCAAAGGAGATGGACAGTACGAGTTTGAGAATATGACCGATAGGTGGTATGCGTTGCCACCTTCATATTCGACCTCAAGCGCATATGCCGACTTAGATGGCGATGGCGACCTAGATATTGTGACGAATAATGTCAATGCAAAAGCCTTCATTCTAAAGAACGACGCCAATGGCAACTACCTTAAAATCAAGTTAAAGGATCCGGCTATTAATCATTTTGGCATTGGTGCAAAAGTGTACCTTCATCAAAGAAGTAAGGTGCAATTCAGAGAAATGTATACTGCCCGAGGCTTTCAATCGTCTTCCGAGCCCACCGCTCATTTTGGCCTTACGACCGATGAACAAATAGACTCTGTCAGAATAATTTGGCCTGACAGGTCAGTCCAGGTGATCAAAAACGTTTCAGCCAACCAAGAATTGGTAGTCATGAAAAACGCAACTCTTGAAATCAATAAGCCGATAAAGCTTCAAAATCAATTGCTTAAGAGCATTGAACTGCTCAGTTTTAATCACAGAGAGGATCGCTATGTTCATTTCGATCGTCAAAAACTTATTCCATTTCAAGCGAGCGATAGAGGCCCTGCAGTTGGTGTGGGTGATATAAATGGGGATGGGAAGGATGATATTTTCTTTGGTGGATCCAAATTTTTCAGCTCTGAAATTTTTTATCAACATGATACTGGATTTTACCAACTGGGGCCGAAAGACTGGCAAAAGAAGAATGAGATCAAGGAAGATGTGGTGGCTGCGATTGCTGACCTGAATAATGATGGCAAGATGGATCTTTTTGTTGGTCAGGGAGGTGCAGATTTTTTTGGAAAGTCGGATGCACTTTCGAATACGATGTTAATTAACACAGAATCGGGTTTTCAAGAAGTTGAAATTCCTAAGACTTACGAAAACACCTCGGTGGTCAAACCGTTCGATTTTGACGAAGATGGTGATCTGGACGTTTTTGTGGGAAGTCATAGTATTACCACGGACTACGGAAGCACTCCAGCGTCTTATCTTTTAGAAAATGAGAATGGATCCTTCCGGTCGGTGAATCAGGAAGTCTTTTCAGAATTAGGTATGCTAAACGATGCGATTTGGACTGATTTTGATGGTGACAGTCGTATTGATTTGATTGTGGTAGGGGAGTGGCAAAGCCCGACCTTCTTACGCAATACCATCGATGGTTTTAAGGTTTGGGATGCTGGTTTAGATGAAAAAGGCTTATGGTTTTGTATTACTGAATATGATGTAGATCGGGATGGCGACTTAGATTATGTTTTGGGAAATTGGGGCCTTAACTCAAAATTTCAGGCCAGCAAAGAACGGCCGATGAAAATGTACTACGGGGACCTTGATGCGAATGGTACCTCAGAGACAATCGTAGCTATTTACAAGGAAGATGATTATTATCCAATCGAATCTTTTGATGAGTTAGCCTCTCAGATGGTTGAATTACGAAAGCAATATAATGCATACAAGGACGTAGCTGGAAAATCGGTAAGCGAGATTTTTGCCTCACGTCTTAGTAAGAGTGAACTATTTCAAGTAAATCAACTTTCCTCTGGTTTTTTGGAGAGCGAAAATGGTTCCTTTAGGTTTTCGCCACTTCCAGCCTTGTTTCAGATGGCTCCAATAATGACTTTAGCGCATTTTGATGTTGATATGGATCAGTCGGATGAGCTTATTGTTGCTGGAAACTACTTTGGCGTAAAGCCAATGCTTGGAAGGCTTGGCTCGTTTCCGGGAGCCGTGCTATGGACATCGGAGCGGTACCTACCTGGCCATGAGGTTGGACTGAACTTGCTAAACAAGCAAGTTGCAGATTTATCCGTCGTCAACTATCAGGATAAAGAGGTACTACTTGTGACCGTAAATAATGGTGATGTTGAGACTTATGAAGTAAATGATGACCAGAAAAATAATTAGTGGTGTATTATTTCTTGCGTTGACTGTGGTCATTTGGTTTCTCTTTATCAGAGATTATGACTTCAGAGTGAAGTTTTCAGTAGAAACACTGCCGGATATTGCACTAGCTACCTTTAAAACCTGGCAAACAACCCAGGATGGGACTCTTATAGGAATTGATTACGATCAGAATACGGTTGAAGAGCAGTACATTCTAAAGGGAAAAAAAATACACGTGAATTGGAGATTTACCTTCAATGGTGATTCAATTACTACAGTTTATGCGGCTTTCAAAAGTGAAGACGATCCGATATGGTCTAGGATAAGGTCTTTATTTGATCAAGATATTAAGTCACAGGCATCGTACCTGGCAAGAGATTTTTTCTCAAAGTTGAATGAACATTTGGCCAAAATCAGGGTAGACGTTATTGGTCTTGAGGTGATGAAAGAAATGGATTGTCTTTGTGTCCCTTTACAGACAGATCAGTTGGGCAAGGCAATGGGGATGATGGCGAATTATTCCTTTTTAAGTGATTACCTAATTGAGAATGAGATTGAAGTGATTGGAAATCCGGTTGTTGAAGTAGTCAATTGGGACGAATCAGAGGATATATTGGCCTACAACTTTTGCTTTCCTGTTCGGTTGTTTCAGCAAATTGAGCATCCCGTTTTCATCCGAAGAACCTTTCCCGAAACCGAGATGCTGAAGGCTGAGTTCTTCGGAAATTATATTTCATCTGACCGTGCATGGTATGCTTTGATCGCCTATGCCGAGCGGAATAATATTGCTATTTTGAAGAAACCGATCGAAATATTTTACAATAACCCTAATTTTGACAAAAACGAAAAAGACTGGAAGGCAGAGGTTTTAATGCCGTTAAATTAGAAACAAGATATGAGAAGGAGTTACTTAGCCATTATTGCAACAGTTTGTCTATTTTATTCGTGCCAACAAAAGACTGAATATCAGCAAACATTAAAAGACCCTGAGCTGTTACACCGTTCTGTCAAAAAACTTACGGATGTAATCATTCATGACATTTTCTCGCCACCAGTAGCAAGCCGAATCTACGTTTATCCAAGCATAGCCGCATACGAGGCAGTTCGCCCGATGTATTCGGATAAGTATCAAACACTCGCTGGACAATTGTCAGGTCTGACTGATTTTCCGGTTGCTGAAGATGAGCAGATTAACCATCATCTAGCCTCAATACACGCATATCTTGTAGTTGGACAGCAGCTCATATTCTCGGAAAGTAAAATAGAAGAATATCGAAACCAGCTCTATGATCGGCTAGACGAGGAGGGCCTTCCGAGCAAAGTAAAGCAAGCTTCACTTGCTTTTGGGGACCAAATAGCACAACATGTTTTAGCGTGGGCTGATAAAGATATGTATAAGCAGACCCGGACATTTCCACAGTATACGATTAGGCAGGAAGCAAGCTATTGGAAACCGACTCCACCTGATTACATGCAGGGTATTGAGCCACACTGGAATAAGATTCGCACCATGGTCTTGGACTCTGCCAGACAGTTCAAGCCAAAAGAACCAGAACCGTTTGACCTTCAGGAGGGAAGTGAGTTTAAGCGTCAATTGGAGGAAGTTTACGAGGTAGGAAAAAATCTAACCGATGAGCAAGTAGAGATTGCTAAGTTCTGGGATTGTAATCCCTATGTTTCGCACCATCGTGGGCATGCCATGTTTGCTACAAAGAAAATCACCCCGGGAGGGCATTGGATCGGGATTACAGCAATTGCAACCAGGCAATCCAATAGTACATTTGAGGAGACCATAGATGTATATACCAGAGTCTCCATTTCCTTGTTTGATGCGTTTATTAGCTGTTGGGATGAGAAGTGGAGAAGCATTGTGGTGAGACCGGAAACGCTGATCAATCAATACATGGACGATGACTGGGTCCCACTTTTGCAAACACCTCCTTTTCCTGAATATACCAGTGGTCACAGTGTGATTTCAAGAGCAGCAGCTGTTACATTAACAGATATTTACGGTACGTCATTTATATTTAATGATACCACCGAACTGGAGTATGGACTTACGGAGCGCCAATTTGATTCTTTTATAGCAGCCTCAGAGGAAGCAGCGATCAGCAGACTCTATGGTGGGATTCATTACATGATGGCTTGCGTCAATGGGGTAGACCAGGGGAATGACGTCGGAGAGTTTAT
>CAZQDI010000088.1:0-16467 GCA_964591785.1 uncultured Roseivirgaceae bacterium | reverse complement strand
GAAGTATTTTCTTATTCGACGGTGGCGATCAACCGGTCTCCTTCAAAAACCGGTTTTAGATGATTGATGGATGTCTCGATGGAGACCGCTTTTTGCCCATGTGAATTGGAAGCAAAAGCGAATGCTGAGTCAGCTAGCGAAAAGGTAATGCCTCCATGTGCCATTCGATGACCATTTAGCATTTCTTCCCGTACTGTCATACAGATTTTTGAAAATCCTTCCCTGACCTCCAATAGTTCAATACCAAGCCACTGACTGAAGGTGTCTTCAGTCATCATTTCACTTACAATTTTTTGGGCGATGGTCATTCTGCCTTCAACTGAATTAAAAAATTCATAAAAATCTGTCCTTAATAGAAAGTATTGCCTGCCTCGTTCATTATTCTCAGAATGGGACTGCATCGATACCTGTCTTCCCTGTATAGGTTATATAATTTATCCAAGTGATCGACACACCAGTCAATTCCTTTTTCATCGGCCCAAAGCAGTAGGCCCTTAGGGTAATTTACCCCTTTTGTCATGGCCAGATCAATGTCCTCTTTGGAAGCGATATTTAAAAATAGTGCATCTGCTGCCTCATTAATAAGCATCACCAGAATTCGATTCATAATTTCAGTTCCCAGCTTTTCATCTTCCCGTGGTGTTGGTTTTGCGACATTTTCAGCATAATCATAGTACCCTCTGCCGCTCTTTCTTCCAAGAAAACCTGCTTCAGACATTCGCTTTTGAGTGAAAGATGGCTTGTAGCGTGGATCATAAAAGAAAGACTCAAAGACTGTTTCCGTGACCGTGTAGTTGATATCATTCCCAATAAAATCCATCAATTCAAAAGGTCCCATTCTAAAACCGCCTAGTGCTTTCATTGCCCAATCGATGGTTGCAAAATCAGCAATGCCTTCTTCATAAATTCTTAAAGACTCGCCGTAGAATGGTCTGGCTACCCGATTGACAATAAATCCCGGCGTGTCTTTAGCAAGAACAGTGATTTTTTTCCAACTGTCAACCCAATCCTTTGCTGCGATCATCGTCTCTTCACTGGTCTGCACGGCCGGAATTATTTCCACGAGTGGCATTAAGGGAGCTGGGTTGAAAAAATGGACTCCTATGAATCGAGTCGGATCAACAATGGAGGAACCAATCGAAGCCAACGAAAGTGAGGAGGTGTTAGAAGCCAGAATAGTGTCGTTTCTTACAATTTTTTCGACTTGACTAAAGACCTTCTGTTTTATTTCCAGATTTTCAACAATGGCTTCAATGACCAGGTCGCTGTCCTCAAAGTACGAGATGTCATTTGTAAAGTCAATTCTCCCCAAGATCGCATCTGCTGCTTTCGACTCTATTTTACCTTTTTCAACCAAGCGATTCATCACTTTTACCAGACTTTCTGATGCTTTGTCCAGCTGAGGTTGGTTTGCGTCGTTGACAACAACATTCCAGCCGGCAGTAGCTGCTATTTGGGCAATTCCAGTACCCATAGTACCCGCTCCAATTACACTCAGTTTAGTCATTTATTTTCCTTTGAATTCTGGTTTGCGCTTTTCTACAAATGCCCTGATACCTTCTTGATGATCATACGTTTGGGTAGACTTGAATTGGAATTCTTTTTCTAACTCCAACTGTTGATCCAGGTTGTTGATTAGCGATTGATTGAGTAAGTGTTTGGTATTTGCTAGTGCTTTTGTCGGCATGTTTGCCAATTTTCTGGCAATGTCCATGACTGCTTGTTCGAATTGATCGTCTTCAAACACCTTATATATCATTCCCATTTTTTCTGCTTCCTCGGCAGTGGTTTTATCGCCCAACATCATGAGTGCTGATGCCTTCGAAAATCCAATGGTCCTTGGGAGGGTGAAAGTTCCGCCACTATCTGGGATTAGGCCAATTTTACTAAATGCCTGGATGAAAGAAGCAGATTTAGTTGCAACTGCAACATCACAGGCGATGGCTATGTTTGCCCCTGCACCAGCTGCTACACCATTGACTGCAGCCAAAATAGGTTTTGGAATGCTTCTTATTTTCCTTATGAATGGGTTGTAGTGTTTTTCTACTACATTCTCGATCTCAAAATCTGGTGCGATTGCCTCCTGTAGGTCTTGTCCAGCGCAAAATGCTTTACCATTTCCAGTGATCACCACAGCGCGTATTTCAGGGTTCTGTGCGTATTCGTCCAATGCACTGAGTGTCATTAAAGCTAATTCTTTATTGAAGCTGTTGAAGACTTCTGGCCGATTGAAGGTGATGATTCCTACATTTTCATTTTGGGTGAGCAGAACGGGTTGGGACATCGAGAGTGTTGTTTTGATTATTGGGTGAAAATCTAATGGCATTTAAAATAGTCAAAGGGTTCCAAACAATCATTGCATTTATACAATGATTTGCAGGCTGTGGATCCAAATTGGCTAATTAGCAGTGTATTTTTAGAATTACAGTTCGGGCATACTACCTCTTCTGGGTTACTAGGGTTGGGAGGGGCAATCCCATACTTTTTTAGTTTTTCTTTCCCTGCTTCCGTCATCCAGTCTGTGGTCCATGCAGGTGATAAAACTGTTGTGATCTTAAACTCAGTAAGACCTTCTTTTTTGAAAGCATTATGAATGTTTTTCTCGATCTCTAACATTGCGGGGCAACCTGAATAAGTCGGAGTGATAATTACTTCAACAACGTCGAGCTTCAATAGGACGTCCCGAACAATACCTAAATCCATGATGGAGATAACCGGGATCTCAGGATCTGTCACTCTGCTAAGTATGCTGACAATATGATTCTTATCAATAGTCATTGATATTCGAAATAGCTACTAATTTCTTTAAATCCATACTTTTTGTAGATTCCGATGCCATCTTCTGTTCCTTGCAGTACGACTTGATGGTAGCCAAGTTCTTTTGCTTTAGTCAAGCAAAAAGTGAGTAGTGCGGTTCCGATTCCCTGTCCTCTGAATTTTTCCAGAGTGGTAAACCCATACAAACCGATCGTTTTATCATCCGTAGGAAACATTTCGACGGTCGAAGCAGGTTCATAATCGTGTAGATAAGTGAATAGCAGAACGCCATTTTTGTCATTGAGATAGTGAGTTGCGGTCAAATCATAAAACTGATTCACGTTACCGTCCGGTGGAGTCCAGTTTTTAGCGATTACATTCGCATACTCGGCCAGTGAACTTAGATCTCCAACCTGATGAACATTTGAATGACTGGAAAGGGTAGTGCTAGTATAGTTGGATAGTTCAAGTGCCATCCCTTCTTCTTGCGCTTGCAATGTGATATTTAGCTCCTTGAAAATTGAATAGACGCTATCAGTTAAGTTTTCCTTCGCGACCCAAATACAATAATTCCTTCTCATTGAATGGAAGTATTCAATAGCACTTTGTATTTCCTCTGTTTTTAGTCGGGGAGATTTGATGTAGATGATATTGAAGGTATCGCAAGACAATCCACTGTCACAATAGATTAGGTGATCTAAATGTTTGACCACCATGCTTTCTGTTAGTTCGGGAAACTTAAAAGCATGTTGGATAAAATTATCGGCGATAAGTCGATGCATTACTTTATGAGCTCACCACTCCAATCCGGGATAGGCTCGTTGTAGAAATTGTAGATCTGAAAGGATGTACCCAAGGTGCTCGGAGTGCCTTCCGTCTTTACCACCTTGGTGGGTGTAGCTGTCCGTAGGAACCTCTAATGTGGCTTCGGTCAAAACTTCTCTAATCTGAGCATCTCTTCTCTCTTTGAGAAGTTCTAAGTCAACGCCATATCCTTTTCTCAAGGCTTCTGTTTCTACGTGATTCGCGAGGGTGAGTTCACCAGCATATGGCCAAAGCTCATCCAACGCTTTACTCAGCCGCATCCGACTTTCATCCGTACCGTCACCTAGTCTTACTACCCAGTCGCTACTCCATTTTAGATGATAAAGTGCTTCTTTATGAGATTTAGCTGCGATGGCCTGCAGCTTCCCATCAGTGCTTTCCATCAGAGCTTCGTAAAAAAAACAACTAAATGAGTCAAACAGGAATTGACGTAAAATCGTCTTAGCAAAATCACCGTTTGGTTGCTCCACAAGCAGAACATTTCTGAAGTCCCAGGAGTCTCTCAAATAAGCCAGGTCGTCTTCTGATTTACCTTGACCTTGTATCTCTGCTGCGTATTGAAACCACATTCTGGCTTGCCCAATCTGGTCAAGGCTGATATTCGTTAAAGCAATATCTTGCTCCAAAACTGGCCCATGTCCACACCATTCAGCAAGTCTTTGCCCCAGAATCAGGCAGTTGTCTGCATGTTGAATTGTATACTTGAAAAGGATCTCGTCCATCACATGTGTTTTACCTCGTCAGGAAGGTTATAGAAAGTTGGGTGCCTGTACACCTTATCCTTAGCTGGTTCATACAGTGGGTCTGAATCATCCGGATCTGAGGCTGCAATGTGTTTAGATTCGACAGCCCAAATGCTCACTCCTTCGTTTCTTCGCGTATAAACATCTCTTGCATTCTGTATTGCCATTTCTGCATCGGCAGCATGCAGACTTCCAACGTGTTTGTGATTGAGACCTGCCTTGCTACGGATAAAAATCTCCCAAAGTGGCCAATTTTTCATAGGGTTGTTGTTTAGTTAGGCTGCGTTTGCAGCGTTTCTATTTGCTTTTTTAGCTGCATGGGCGGTAGCCGCGTCTCTTACCCAGGCACCATCATCCCATGCTTTTTTTCTCGCATCAATTCGTTGTTTATTGCAAGGGCCATTTCCTTTAATCACATTGAAAAATTCCTCCCAATTTATTTCTCCAAAGTCATAGTGACCTCTCTCATCGTTCCACTTCAAATCAGGATCCGGTATATTAATTCCCAAAAGATCTGCTTGCGGTTTAGAAACATCGACAAATTTCTGTCTCAGTTCATCATTGGTGAATCGCTTGATTCCCCACCTCATCGACTGTTCGGTATGTGTAGAATCTGCATCGGTAGGACCAAACATCATCAATGCGGGCCACCACCACCTGTTTAGGGCGTCCTGAGCCATCTTTTTCTGTTCTGTCGATCCTTTACAAAGTGTGAGCATGATTTCAAAGCCCTGCCGTTGATGGAATGATTCTTCCTTACATACACGCACCATTGCTCTGGCATAGGGTCCGTAAGAAGCGCGACATAATGGCACTTGATTCATGATGGCTGCTCCGTCTACGAGCCATCCAATGGCTCCCATATCTGCCCAGGTAAGCGTTGGGTAGTTGAAAATACTTGAATACTTGGCTTTGCCAGTATGTAATTCTTCCAGCAGAGTTTCTCTGTCGATTCCAAGCGTCTCACAGGCACTGTACAAATACAGTCCATGCCCTGCCTCATCTTGCACCTTTGCCAATGCTGCTGCGTTTCTTCGCAGTGTTGGCGCCCGCGTTAACCAATTCGCTTCAGGTAACATCCCTACAATTTCTGAGTGGGCATGCTGTGATATTTGCCTGATCAAGGTCTTTCGATAGGTATCAGGCATCCAGTCTTTCGGTTCAATGCGCTCATCCTTATCAATCTTCTCGTTGAATCTGTCTTCAAGGCTTTTTATGTTCATCTTACTGCATTTTCTCTTTTATAAAATTAACTAACTCTCCTCAACTCATCTTGTTGTGATTATACATCAAAGGTCAATCTTACTTTGTCTGACTTTGGTCTTGCTTGGCAGGTAAGCACTAAGCCTCTGGCCAGTTCATCTGGCTCAAGTGCGTAGTTGACTCCCATTTCAACTTTCCCTTCTTCGATTTTCGCAACGCATGTGCTGCAAACCCCTCCCTTACATGCATAAGGCAAGTCGGCTCCATTTTCAAAAGCTACATCGAGGATGGAGTCCTCTGAATCGTATGGGAAGGTCATACTATTTCCGTCCAAAACCACAGTTATTTCCGCTTGAGCCTTGTCATGAGTTCTCTGAATGTCAGCTGCTCCAAGCTTTCCGACCGGAGAAGTAAACAATTCCAAATGAATTCTTTGCTGGTCGACACCTAATTGCATGAGCTGATCTTTCACGGAAAGCATCATTTCTTCCGGACCGCAAGTGAAGAAATGATCTACTACGTCTACCTTAAAAAATTTGTCCGCAAAGGCCTCAACTTTTTCCGAATCAATTCTCCCATTAAACAGGTCAGCTTCTTGTCGCTCCTTGCTAAGGATATGATACAAGGAGAATCGACCCATAAATTGGTTTTTTAAAGCCTCTAACCGTTCATGAAAAATAATGGTGCTTGTCCTTCTGTTTCCGTAAAAGAGCAAAAAATCACTTTTCGGTTCTGTTCTAAGTGTGGTTTCTATGATGGATAATATGGGAGTTATTCCACTGCCACTGGCAAAAGCCACGTATGAGTTGGAATTTGCGGGATCTAACGGAACAAAAAAGCTTCCGTGAGGGGGCATTACCTCTAATGTGTCTCCTTCAACCAAGCGATCATTGGCAAAGGTTGAAAATCTTCCTCCATGTAATTTCTTAATAGCTACGGTCAGGTCTCCATTTAGCGGGCATGAACATATAGAATAAGACCTTCGAGTATCCTCTCCTTCAATTTCAGCTTTTAAGGTCAAGTGTTGCCCCTGAGTAAATGAAAATTCTCCTCTTAATTCCTCCGGAATCTGAAAGGTGAGGGCCACAGCCTCTTCAGTAGGCCTTTCAATTTTACTTACTGTAAGGGTATGGAATTTAGCCATAGACGGGGTGTTTTGGGAAGGGCAAATCTACATCGGTCCTTACATCTAGTGGGTGGGTAGTCCAAGCTTTTTATTAATCTTGGCGATTTTTTCGGAGATTTTTTTTTCCAAAGGGTGTCCTAGTAGATAAACTTCCAAATCTGAATCGACAATCGCGAAGGCCTGATATTCGTGATTCGTTACGAATGCCTTGTTACCTGGCAAAATAAACTCCGTTTCTTTGATCGGAACTTTTTTACTGATCATTTTGATTTCTTCAAATCTTTTCTGCTGTCCAAACTTGAATCCCATTACCCAACTTCCTTTGAAGAGTGTCTTAGTTTTCATGTCAATCTCTAGCACTCTTGTGGCAAACCAAGAGGCAGGAAGAATGAGCGACAGTAGCATGGACAGTGGGAGTGCAAGTGTTGCTTTTAGGTGTGTCAGGGCTAGAATAATAAGTAGACAACCGAGTGAAGCAGCAATCAACCGCATCGAGAGAGCTAGTGATTTTCCCTGATGTATTATTACTCGTCCCAATTAAAAGTTTAGATTTTGAAAAACTTTTTTCGCTCAATTTGGTTTCCACTGAGTCAAGAAGCCAATATATCAATTTAATTATTCAGGTTAGAAAGGTATAACGTTTAAATACCTACGTGAAGAATGAGAGAACTGCCACTTTTTCCACTCAATATAGTTCCGTTTCCTGGAGAGGATCTGAATTTACATGTGTTTGAACCACGGTATAAGCAGCTTGTAAATGATTGCCTAAAAGGAGATGGTACATTTGGAATTCCTTCCTATATCAACAACAAAATAGAGCTTGGAACTGAAGTCGAAATCACGGAAGTGTTCAAAACGTACGAAGACGGCCGGATGGACATAAAAACAAAGGCAGGTCGTGTTTTCAAAGTGGATGAATTCTGGAACCCTTGGGGGGACAAATTATATGCTGGAGGGCTGGTTACATTTATCAAAAGACCCGAAGAGGTATCGACAGACCTAAACTTATTGTTACGGATGAAGGAATTGGTAAGTCAGTTATTTATTTGGTTACAAGAAGCAAATACGCCAAAAATTGCAACAGCAAAATCTGTTTTTGAGATTGGTCATAAAATTGGTTTCAAGCTTGAAGAGGAATACGAGCTGCTGAGAATGCCTCATGAAAATGAGCGACTTGAATTTACCATTAGCCATCTTGAAAATCTTTTGCCAGCCTTAGAAAGAGCCCATTTGGCACAAGAGAAAATAAAGCAGAATGGTCATTTCAAGCATCTTGATCCGTTGAAGTTTTAAGAAATCAGCCAAAGTTTATTTCATAACCTTTAATTTCCCGTCATGAACGAAATCAGTGGCTTCGGAGGCGTTTTGCTGTTTATGGTTGGTGGTCTTGGATTTCTAATTGCCACGCTTTTAGTAGGCCGCTTATTGAGACCATCAAGACCTACAGAAGAGAAACAAACTACTTATGAATCTGGTGAAGAGCCCTCAGGTACTGCCTGGGGCCAATTCAATGTCAGATTTTATGTGGTGGCATTAGTTTTTTTGCTTTTCGAAGCGGAACTAATTTTTTTATTTCCCTGGGCCACTGTTTTTGCCAAAGAAGAATTGGTGAATAGTACAAATGGGCTGTGGTCGAGATTCTCTATGATCGAAACGTTTATTTTTATTGGGATTTTATCCATAGGACTTGCATATGTATGGGCAAATGGAATGTTGGAATGGGTAAGACCTAAGCCTAAAATTTCTGATTATAAATCCGTAATACCTTCGGATGCTTATTCACGATTTGAAAAACAATGAGCATGGATCATGATCAATTTGAGCGAATAAAAACTGGGGAAAGTGGCATCATTGTTTCAAAACTTGACGACCTATTAAACTGGGCTAGGTTAAGCAGTCTGTGGCCGATGGGTTTTGGGCTAGCATGTTGTGCAATTGAATTTATGTCGACAGCTTCATCGGCTTACGATCTTGATCGTTTTGGGGTTATTCCAAGGAATTCCCCAAGACAGTCGGATGTGATGATTGTTTCGGGCACCGTAACATTCAAAATGGCAGATCGGATCAAACGACTTTATGAGCAAATGGCAGAACCTCGCTATGTGATTTCGATGGGATCATGCGCGAATTGTGGCGGTCCGTACTGGGAGCATGGATATCATGTCTTGAAAGGAGTGGACCGGGTGATACCGGTAGATGTTTACGTTCCGGGTTGTCCGCCGAGACCAGAAGCATTGATCGGCGGGTTTTTGAAGCTGCAAGAAAAGATAAGATCAGAATCTGTTGTCCAGCCTAAAGGATTGGAAAAACTAATCGCAAATAGAGATGTCTTATAAAGAAATAAAAGCATCGATTAGCAGGAAATTTCCAGGGTCCGTCATAGGAGAAAACCTGGAGGCTAACCCATTCACGCTACTGGTTGATTCCAAATTCATTCGAGAAATATGTGGGTTTTTGCACGCTCATGAATCCACTTACTTTGACTCGCTCTCCTGTCTGACCGGAATTGACAATGGCGAAGAGGCTGGTACAATGGAGGTGATTTATCACTTGTATAGTATTCCGCATAATATACACTTAGGACTTGTTGTTGAACTGGATCGAGATCATCCTAAAGTCGATTCCGTCTCAGAGGTATGGGCAGGAGCTAACTGGCATGAGCGTGAAGCGTATGATCTATTGGGGATTCGTTTTGAAAATCATCCAGACCTTAGACGTATATTACTTCCAAGCGACTGGGAAGGACACCCATTAAAAAAAGACTACCAGGAACAGGAGAATTATCACGGTATTAAGGTGAAGTATTGATGGACTCGCTGCTTACAAAATCTGAGCCGCTAAAATACAATAGCTCTGACCTTCGATCAGAGGAGATGATTTTCAATGTTGGCCCTCAACACCCGGCTACTCATGGCGTACTAAGATTGGAAGTGGTGACTGATGGAGAGATTGTCGTTGATGTGGTTCCTCATTTGGGTTATTTGCATCGATGTTTTGAGAAGCATGCGGAGTCCTTAGCATACAATCAGGTCATCCCTTATACAGACCGGATGGACTATGTTGCCGCCATGAATAATGAATGGGCATTTGTAATGGGTGTCGAAAAGATGATGGGTATTGAGAAGGAACTTCCGAAAAGAGTGGAATACATCAGGGTGCTCGTTTCCGAACTCAACCGAATTGCTTCCCATTTTGTGGCCATTGGGACCTATGGGTTGGACATAGGTGCCTTTACACCATTCCTTTGGATGATGCGAGATAGAGAACATATTCTTAGATTGCTGGAATGGACCAGTGGAGCCAGGATGCTCTACAATTACATCTGGGTTGGAGGCCTGTTTTACGATCTTCCTCTGGGCTTTGAGGAACGGGTCAGGGAGTTTGTGGATTACTTGAAGCCCAAACTTAGAGATACAGAAGATTTACTGATTGCAAATAAGATTTTCATTGAAAGGACTGCTAATGTCGGTGTTCTTGGTAGAGATCTTGCGATCAACTATGGCATAACCGGGCCTGTTCTTAGAGCTACTGGCTTAGCTTTTGATCTAAGAAAGGTAGATGGCTACAGCGTGTATCCTGAATTAGAATTCAGTGTTCCGGTCGGGCATGGTCAAATGGGAACAAAGGGAGATTGTTGGGATCGGAATTGGGTAAGGTACCAAGAGTGCTGGGAATCAATTAAGCTCATCGAACAGTGTCTTGAAAGACTCGCAACCGACCATAAGCGAGATCGTGACTTTGACCCTCGTGCCATGGTACCAAAAAAAATACGACCCAAGAAACAGGATTTGTACATCCGAGCAGAGAATCCTAAGGGTGAATTGGGTTTCTTCTTTCGTGCCGACGGCAGATCTGATCAGCCATTTAGGTGCAAGGCCCGAGGACCCAGTTTTTCCAATCTTTCAGTGCTTTCAGAGATAAGCAAAGGTTGTATGCTTGCAGATCTTTTTGCAATTGTAGGTTCTCTGGATTTTGTGATGGGAGAAGTGGACCGATGATCAAGGTTTTTTCATCGGAACAGATTCGGAAATGGGATGAGTTTACGATTAAAAACGAGCCCATCACTTCTTTTGATTTGATGGAGAGAGCATCCAATGCCTTTGTTGAGCAGTTTTTGATACAATTTCCTGAGAAGAGGCGAATAAGAATTTTCTGCGGTATTGGGAATAACGGAGGGGATGGCCTCGCAATCGGACGTATTCTAAAAGAGAAGGGCTGGGAGGTTCTGAAGTACATTGTTGGCAATCCTAAGGACGGGAGCGAAGATTTTAAGAAAAATCTTGATCAATCTGATTTGTATGCGGTTTTGAAAAAGAAGGAGGAATTTCCAGAGCTTCTTGGTGATGATATCGTGATTGACGGTCTTTTTGGAACGGGATTGTCCAGGCCTCTGGATGGATTGAATAAACTAGTAGTTGAATATATTAATGCTTCGAAAGCATATAAAGTATCAATTGATATCGCCTCGGGTTTGTTTGTTGACAAACCACTGGATCCTGGGCAAGTAGCAATAATGCCGGCAACTACCATTTCTTTTCAGTTGCCCAAGCTACCATTTTTTCTTCCAGAGTATTATCAATATGTGGGTGACTGGAAGTTGGTCGATATCCGACTACATCCAGACTATTTACGTCATGAATCAAGCGGTTTCTTTTACCTCCAACATTCGGATATGAAGGGTCTGATTCCACGGAGACAAAAATTCACTCATAAAAAGGAAGTGGGAAGCCTCTCCGTTGTAGCTGGCAGTAAAGGCAAGATGGGAGCGGCTGTTTTGTGTGCCCGGGCTGCCCTGGTTGCAGGTGTAGGTTTGCTCAATGTATATAGTCCTGCCTGTGGAAGTACTATTTTACAAATAGCAGTTCCGGAGGCGATGGTATTTGAAGATCCGGAGGAAGCTTGGATTTCAACAATTCCAAAAGTATCAGAAACAGTCATAATAGGTCCGGGTCTCGCTACCGAGTCTGAGACACTCAGAGCATTTGAAGACTTTCTACGGAAGACAGAACATCCAATCGTGCTAGATGCGGATGCGTTGAATTTGTTGGCAAAGAAGAAGTCTCTATTGCGGCAGCTTCCCAAAAATTCAATTCTGACACCGCATCCTGGTGAATTCAGGCGTCTCGTCGGTCCTTGGAAGAACGATTTTGAAAAGCTAGAGAAACTAGGAGTACTTTGTAAGAAGTTTCAAATTAACGTGGTCTTAAAAGGAGCCTACTCTGTTGTTTGCGATGCAAGAGGTGATATGTACTTCAATTCTTCTGGAAATCCTGCGTTAGCTACTGCTGGAAGTGGTGACGTTTTAGCAGGAGTTGCTGGATCTTTTCTTGCTCAAGGACTAGAACCTACAGTTGCCTTGCAAATAGCTGTATTTGTGCATGGGATGGCAGGGGATCTTGCAGTTGAAGAAGAACAAACGCATTCAATTATTGCTTCTCAGATCATAAAATTTTTGCCAAAGGCAGTTAAAGAATGCTTATAAATTCCCCTTTAGATAAATCCATAATTTTCTTCGATTAATCATAAAACTAGCCGCAATCGTTTTAAATGGCTGTTTTCTTTGAGAAGTTTGCCAAAAAGCTCATGTTAACGATTATTAACCATTAATATTTCATAACCCTAGCAAACTATCTGAGAATTATTGCGTAATTTGTATAACTAATATGCGCAATAAACTCATCATATTGACGTTCGCAACTCTTGCCAGTCTGGGGTCCTTGGCTCAGTCGTCTCGTTCGAGTTTTGCTGATGAGCAAGAGTCAAAAATAAGCGTATATCCAAATCCTGCTGTAGAATTCATAATGGTGCAAGTTGAGGGTGACTTAGTGAACGCTAAGTTTGAACTTAATTCGATGATTGGGAATAAGTTGCAGATCCAACCAGAGGAGGTTGGATATGGGAAATATAAAATACCAGTAAAAGAACTTGCTACCGGTTACTATTTCTTAATTGTAAAGAACGAAGAAAAACGCTTTAAACAAGCGTTCAAGTTCTTAAAACATTAGTCTTCCTTCTGTTACTACTCAATTTCACTTCCTTCTTGCACTTACATTTTGTTCACCTGTTATAAGGACGATTCTAGTCGTTGATAGTAGCTGTTGAACAATTCTTCGTATTTCGCTGCGTTCTCTTTATCTCCGTTCGCTCTGTATGCTCTTGCAATTTCATTGAGTACGATGATCTTACGCTGTAGCTCAAATGGATTACTTGAAGGTGAAGCCATATAGACTTCGATCCAGCCAATGGCCCATTCGGACACATTCTCAGCAACGTAGTTGGCTAATTCTGCTTCTTCAATAGCTCCGAAGTCTGAGGACGAACCAGTCTTGTAAGAAGCAATCTCGAGGAATAGATCTACCTGTTGGGCGCTAAATTCATCAAATGGAACTGCTTCATGCGGCATGACTTCAAGGCATCGTTTCAGGACCTCAGAAGCTCTTTCAAAATCACCTTCGTCAATAAGATCTCTTGCTAAGGTGTTGAAAGTAGACCTGGAGTTCAATACGAATCCTAGGTAATCTTGTGTATAATAAATTGATGGATCATCCAAGTTGGTCCAGGTGAATTTGTTCATCACATTTTCGAACATCACTTCTGTATTTACAGGATAGCCACGATTGCTTTGACTTGCCGCGGGAACGACCCGATAGGCCAGGCCTTCCTGAACTACATAATTTCTCATGTCCAGTTTTAACTGTGATATCGAAGTGTTGTTGAGATAAATCGGGCGCTCCCAGTTGGTGTTTACCAAAAGGTCTAAAAAAGCAAGGTCCTTTTTCTCCAAGGCTCTACCTTTTATTCTGAGGATCATCTGATTTTGGATATTATCATGCATATCCTCCGGAACCACTTGTTTAGCTCTGGTAGTATCAACGTTGAGGAAAAGTGTCTTTGAAGGCACAATGTTGTACTTTGTCCAATCATTCGGGGCAATTTGTAATCCAGGATTCTCTTGTCTTACAAAGTTTAAGAAGGCTTTGGCGTTAATAGCATTTCCCTTTAATTCATCCCGCTCAAATACAGGGAGATAGTCATTCAATCCCCCTTGTTGATAATGTTTCATATCCAAACTATATGGAAAAGGCTCTGATTCGTAGGCAGATCTGGCTGTTTGTTGGATATACCAGTCAGTATTGTAATAACTGAGTACCACCACCCTAATGTCTCTCCGAAAACCTTCTACTTCTTGGGCGTACCATAGCGGGAAAGTGTCGTTATCACCGCCAGTAAAGATGATTGCATTGGGAGCACAAGAGGAGAGGTAGTTTTTAGCTGCGTCTACGGAAAAGTACCTATCAGAACGATCATGATCATCCCAGGTCTGACCAGCCATCTGTATGGGTACGATCAAGCCAATGATCAACGCGAAAATCGAAAGCATCGTTTCTCCCGCAATTTTGGATATTAGTTTTCCCGCAGAAATCAGGGCAACTGGAACCAGTCCGATGTACAGAATCATAATCGAATTCCCCTCGGTGGCACCAAAAATCATTTTTAAAACAAAAACGATTAGCCATGCGGCAAAAATTGTAACAACCGCTTTGCCAATGTCCTGCCAGGTGGATCTAGCGTATCTGAAGATGGATAAGACACTAAATCCAATCCAAATAGTAAAAATATAGAAAGACCCTGCGTAGATATAGTCTCGCTCACGTGGCTCTATAGGGGGTGTATTCAGGTAAAGCACAATGGCAATACCCGTCATGAAAAATAAGAGTGCCGTCGCGCTAAACAGCTTCACATCAGTCTTATACTGGAGAAAAACACCTAACAATCCTAAGATAAGAGGTAATCCATAGTAAATGTTCCTCCCCTCGTTAGAGCTTAGCACTTCCGGTACTTTCTCAAAGGCTTCAGTAATGTCGACGGTTCCTGCACCCTGAATATCGCTGTCCCTTCCGAGAAAATTCCACATGAAGTACCTGAAATATTGATGTCCCAACTGGTGGGTGATGAGATAGTAAAAATTATCTCCCCAACTCGGCTTTTCTCCCTCTCTTAGTCCGGTTACCTCTCTATATTTTTTGATGTGGTTAGGGTCTGAACTGTACATCCTTGGAAGGATGGTGGTATGTTTTGGATCAAATACTTGGTCGATCTTATAATCTTTGATCACATACTCGTCCTCGCCTCTCATGTACACAGCAGGACCCTTTTTATTTTCGATTAAGTCAGCTGTGTAATAAGGTCCCTTAAATAATGGGCGACTTCCATACTGCTCCCTTTTTAAATAGGAGACAAAGGACATAATTTCTTCAGGGTTGTTTTCATCAATAGGTGGGTTATAGGCACTTCTGATCGGAACAATCATGTAAGAGGAGTATCCAATAATGATAAAAATCAAGCTTAGTAGTGCTGTATTTAACACATACCTATCTTTCCTGATCGAGAATATCAATCCATATGCAATGGCACCTACAAAAAGTAAACTAAAAATGATGACACCAGAGCCAAATGGAAGGCCAATGCCATTTACAAAAAAGATTTCAAACTTTCCGGCTAGTGTTGGAAGTCCTGGGATAATGCCTTCTAAGATTACGATGAGCGCAACCGCAGAAATACCAAAAGTGTAGACGATTCCTTTTGCGGTGATATTTTCAAACTTCTTAAAATAGATGATCAACCCTAAGACCGGTATCGCAACAAGATTCAGTAGGTGGACTCCGATGGAAAGCCCCATCATATAGGCGATTAATATAAGCCATCTTGCTTGCTGGTCTTCTTCTTTTAGATTTTCCCATTTCAGAATCGCCCAGAAGACAAATCCCGTAAAGAATGCGGACATTGCATACACTTCTGCTTCGACTGCGGAGAACCAAAATGAATCGGAAAACGTACACGCTAGCGCGCCAGCAAAACCAGCTCCCATCACAGTAATAGTTTGTGGAAGGGTCATATCTCCTTCCTCAACTTTCAAAATTCTTCTTGATAGATGCGTAATGATCCAAAAGATGAACATGACGAAGAATGCGCTACTTACCACGCTAAGCATATTCACCCAATAAGCAATTTGTACCAGATCATCGCCTCCGAATAATGAAAATATCCTGCCAGTAAGCAGGAAGAATGGAGCACCGGGAGGGTGAGGAACTTGGAGTTTTGAAGAGCATGCAATAAACTCGCCGGCATCCCAAAAGCTGGCTGTGGGCTCTACAGTAAGTATGTAAGTAACCAGTGCCACAAAGAACGCAATCCAACCTGAAATAATATTTATCTTTTGGTATCCCATAATCTTCATTCAATAGAGGGCGAAATTAGCAATTAACCTGTTAATCTGTGAAGCTATAGTGCATTTGGCTAGCTTATGCTTCAATTACGAACTTATGTACAACAAAGTGCCGCTTTTAACATTTTTTGGGATCAGTAGACGAGAAGGTAAAACCCTAACCAGGCAAAGTACATCAATACGTATGTTGTAAGCACAATCAGCCCAGAGATACGGAGTTTCTTGCCCCCTACCAGATAAATACCTATCGCTAAAAGTGGCCAATAAAATAACTCGAACAAATTGAGGGATTTTAAAGGGTATAGCCACTTTGGATCAACTTGTGTGTAATCGAAGAAATTAATTAGCGCGAATGGATAAAAGGCCATATAGTCATTGTAGTTTGGATCGGTGTAGAAAAAAGAAAACCAAACTACTTTTAAGATCTCAGGTAGAAAGAAGAGGATTTCAGCAAACATTACAATCTTCCATATCTGATTAAAGTGAAGTCGATATCCAAACATGAAACATCCAATCCACAGTGTCAGAGTTGCCCAGGTCCATTTCCAAGCCAGGAAAATGGGAACACTTAAATATTGAATATTATA
>CAZQDI010000087.1:0-16582 GCA_964591785.1 uncultured Roseivirgaceae bacterium | reverse complement strand
CTGAAATACTTGCCGCCTGCGAGCACCTTGTTAATTGCAATGACAATCTCATCAGCTACACTGTCCTTCACGACATATCCACTGATGTTGAAATTCAACCCCTCCATCACATATTCTTCATCCTTGTGCATGCTAAGTATGATGATCTGTACCTCCGGGTATTTCTCTCCAATAATTTGTGCTGCCTCAAGGCCTGTCATTTCAGGCATTGAAATATCCATCAGAATTAAGTGAGGAATTTTCCCGCCATCTAGTGCGTCTATGGCTTTTTGAGCCCGATCGAATTCGGCAACAATTTCAAGAGAGTCTTCCTGTGCTATGATACTTCGTACTCCTTTACGAACTAATTCATGATCTTCAACAAGAAATAGTCTACGCTTTGCCATTGGTAGGGATTTTTATTCGAATAAAGGTACCACTTCCCTCCGTAGATTCCATATCGCATTCGGCATTGAGGACTTCTGCTCGAAAAAGGATATTTTGAATGCCATGATGGGAGTCATCATCATCGTAAGCGCCCACTGTAAATCCTTTGCCATCATCCTCAATGGTCATTTGGATGTAATCATCAAAACCATAGAGCTGGACGGTGGCAGTTTGGGCATTCGAATGCTTGATAATGTTTGAAATGTTCTCTTGTACAATTCTATACAAGTTCACTTTATACTTTAGGTCCAAATCAGGAATATCTTGTGATTGAAACTTAAAATCAATTAATGAAGCATCATTGGCTTGCTCGACAATCTTTTTGATGCTTGCTTCAATTGGAAAATCGACGATTCTGGAAGGTAGGAGTCCATCCGTCACCTTACGCATTTCATCCAAAAACTGCTCGATCATATCGATCAGTCCTTCGCCTGTTTCTCCTTGTTTCACGGAAAGTTTGATCATATTGGCAATCTGGCCCACACCATCATGCAGGTCTCTTGCAATTCTTTCTCGCTCTTTCTCCTGCCCTTCGATAAAGAATGATAGTCTTTTGGTTTTGAGGCTTTCATTTGCCTCTCTGATTTTGACTCTTTCTGAGATATCCTTAAAAATAAACAGATGAAGAGTTTCCTCGAGGTCGACCCTTTGTGAGTAGAAATCACCGTAGATTTCATCTCTTCCAACAATGCCGAATTCCTCATTTTCTACATCCTGCAGTAGATGAACATCCTTCAGCGTATTACCTTCTCCGTCTACGAACTCAAGAAAATCGTGAAGTGGAGCATCCATTAACACATCAAAGGATCTCTTACTGATGTTTTCCCCAATAGAGTTGGTATATTTTATCATTCCGGCAGAGTCCAATAGAAAAATGGCTTTGTCGATCGAGTTAATGATCAACTGAAACAGCTCACTGTTTTCTTTAATTTTCTTTTCTGCCGAAGCCTTGTACAGGGCTACATCGATATTGGAAAGGAGTTCAGCTTCATTGAACGGCTTCACCACGTATCCATATGGAAGGCTTATTTTGGCTTTTTGAATCGTGGGTTCATCCGTAAGAGCTGTGAGAAAGATAATGGGAATATCAATCGAATTTTTTATTTGAAATGCTGCATCGATACCATCCGATTGAGTTTCCATCATGATGTCCATTAGGATCAGGTCTGGATGTTCCGCATTAGCCATTTCAACGGCCTCGCTACCCGAAAACACCGACGTCACATCATGACCTCCAGACTTGATCGCGTGAACGATGTGCTGGTTGACAATCAATGAATCTTCTGCTACGAGTATTTTTCCCATGCTTATGAATGAGTTTGTGACAAGATATAATTTTTTATGGTATTACATTTGGTTCTTTGTTAATCATACTTTTCTTATGAAGAATCTATTTTTTACATCCGAAAATTTAGATTTAGTTGAATACGTTAGGTTAATTGTGACAGACATATGGCCTAATGAAACATGGAACTTTCATGAAAAGTTTTCAAAAAGCCTTGACCTTGTGGTTTTCAATACGGAAGAGAGTAAGTTCAAGGATTTCGAGAGCTATGCGACTTCCGGTGTTCCAGTACTATTATTCAGCTATGAAACCAAGCCTTTGTTGCTTCACTTTACAAAAAAGTATTACATCAGCGGGATCATTTCCTTTGATATGAGCAAGGAAGACATAAAAAATACGTTTGAAGCTGTTTTTAACGGCGACATATTTTATTCTCATAAAATGGTTTCAATGCTTTTTTCTAACAAAATCAATGATCTTTCGGCTGCAGTTTTATCTCTTACAGATCGCGAGATTGAAATCCTGGTTATGATGATGAACGACCTTAACAACGAAGATATAGCTAGCGAACTCAATGTCAGTGTGCGTACCATCAACGCCCACAAGGGAAATATTATGAGAAAAGTGGGAGCCAAGACCACCAGTGGCCTAATTAAGACTGCCCTGGACTATTCTGCGGTGCTCAAAACTCAACTCTGAAGCCGTTTGTACTTTCCAGTAAAAGCTCGCCCTTTAGTTGTCGGACAAACGTCTTGATCATGGAAATTCCAATACCGGTCTTATTGGAAAGAACATCCTCAGCAATCTTCTTCCCATTATTGGTGATGGAAAGAAAGAGTTTTTCTTCAGCGGATCTGCCAAGTTGGATCAAAATCTCCCCTTCGTCAATCTGATCAAAGCTATGTTTTATTGCATTTGAAACCATTTCACTGACGATGAGTCCTAGAATGAGGGCTTGATCTATTGACATCGACTCGTTTATGATCTTGATGTTTAACTGGATTGATTTGACGCCTAAAAGAATGCCTAATTCCTTGGTGACTTGTGTTAAGAACTCGTTGATATCAATCTCAGAGACATTATAGAATTTGTGAAGTCTGTCATAAATAACAGACATAGCTTTGATTCTTGTATTTATTTCTTCAAAAACCTCCTTGGATTCCTCATCCTTTACGCTGTATGCCTTAAGGGCCATAATGGATGAAATCAGCTGCATATTGTTTTTAACACGATGATGTACCTCTCTGATCAAAATATTTTTTTCATCAAGAGATTGTTCCAGGTCTGTTTGGAGCTTTTTGTCTTCTGTGATGTCATATACCACTCCAATGATGCCCTTTAATCGGTCACTTTCTGTTCTGAGGATCCGCGTAAACGTCTTGAGGTATTTAGGTTTCCCGTCGATGCGCACCATCACTTGCGTTTCGATAAAATTCACGCCGTGCTTGATTTCAGCTATTTTCTCTTCTAGAAAGTTGGGGTCTTCTCCGATGATGACCTCTCTTAGGTCGTTCAGGCGATAGGGAGTAGTTGCTTCAGAAAATATGACAAACATTTGATCTTCCCAGTAGATCTCGTCGAGGTCAGCGTCATATTCCCATACACCAAGGTTGGCAATTTCTGTAGACAATAAAATTCGGTCTGATAGTTTTTTAATTTTATCCTCTGCAACTCGTTGTTCGGTAATATCCTGTACTGTGCCAATCATTTTAGCGACTTCCCCTTTCTCATTTAGGATCATCTTACCGCGCCCGGAGATCCACTTCAATTTCTGGGTTTGCATGTGATAAATCCGATAAATATGGAAGAAGTCCCTTTTGTTCTTGATGCAATCTTCCAGATTAGCCACAAACTCGTCATGATCCTCAGGGTGAATTAATTTCTTAGTAATGGATAAGTCCTTATCGGCATTTGATAAACCCATGATCAGATCAATTTCATTCGATGAAATGAACTTGCCAGACTCGATATCAAGCTCATAATTGCCAATCTTTGAAATCCGTTGCGATTCTAGTAGTTTGGTTCGGTTTTCTAGGAGGTCGTTTTCGATTTTTTTCTGCTGGGTAATGTCAATCATACCTGCAAGTCCTCTTTCAAACTGGCCATTTTCATCGTATTCTGCGACCGCGCCCAGAACAACGTCGATCACCTCACCTGACTTCTTAATGAACTTGTAGTTCACATTTTTTACCTCACCCTCTTTGTATAGCAGTTGAATGCTCTTCTTAAATTCGGCCTGCGATGACTCAGCCACAAAGATCATGGGGGATTTTCCGATGATTTCATTTCGATCGTATCCCATCTTTTCTACCCAAAAATCACTGACGCTAATGATTTTACCATTCTTATCTACAGAATGCATCATCACTGGGGCCTTGTTGTAAATATTTCTATACTTCTTCAAGGATTTCTCAAGCGCCATCTCTATTTCTTTCCTGGTATTGATGTTCTGGAAAGTAATGACAGCCCCACTATGCTTGACGAGAGGACTTATTTTGAGGTTATACCATTTCTTGTCTCTTAGCTTTAATTGATACTCGAAAAGAAATGAGTCCCCATTTAAAACCGCTTTCAAAGACTTTTTGAGAAACTCCTTTTCTCTTAACTCTTCGAGGAGGGTATAAATGGAGCTTCCGATTTTTAAGCCTTTGATTTTTTCTCTAACAAGGTAAGATTCGAGGCTCTTATTGATGCTTAGTATTCTCCCTTCATGATCCACTACTAAAATGCCCTCGCTCAGTGCATTGAGAATGTTTTGCTTTAAAAGTTCTTCATCTTTCGTTTTCTGAACTGCTTCGTCAAGTAGGGTAATGTCTTCTGCGAAAACAATGACCTTATCGATTTGGGCTTCATTATCCAAAAGAGGAAAATACTTCACGTTAAAAGTCTTTTCCTTATCTGACGCCATTGGTAAGTGAAAAGCCGTGGTTTTTTCTCCTGATTTCCCTTCAAATGCATTTCTGATGATGGATTGCACACTTTCCGGGAAGGATGGTGCTGAATGTACGATATTGAACTTTCCAACAAAATCGCCTACGGTAACTTTTAAAAGTTCAGAGCATTTATTGTTTGCCTTGGTGAGCAGGCCTTGGCGGTCGAAGATAGAAATGGCGTAGGGAGCTTCATTCACCAGTTTGTCGTACTTTTCTTCAGACTCCTTTATTCTTTGTTTGTGCTGGATTCTTTCGGTAATGTCAATGAAGTTTGAAATCCCTCCGACTAGCTCGTTGTTCTCATTGTAAAATGGGGTCGAATTCACAGAAAAATACTTGAGCCTATTTCCAAAATCAAGAGCTTTTACAGCTCCCGATGTGGTTTTACCCTGAAGAGCCTGAAATAAGCTATGATCTTCTTTTTTAAGGGAAGTACCGTCTTCATCGTACTGCCCCCACGGCAGCTGATCAAAGAACTGTCCAATTAGTTCATCTTCTTTTAATTCCAGTAAACTGGTCGCAGAATTATTTGCATAGATGATCTTGCCATGAGTATCAATTTGGATGAATCCAAATGGAATACTTTCCAGGATTTGATTGGATAATAATTCTGTTTTTTTTTCAGTCACTTTATTCTAGAATGGTTATTCGTTAGAGTAGCTTAATTTTATAGTCAAAATGACTAAAATAAAACTGTGTGTCTCCTTGATGAGATCAATGTATATAAATATATCTATTTGTGTTGTTAAATAAACTCCACCTTTACCGCCCATGAAAGAACTCTCCTTCCTAATCAAACCAACGAAAGTCACCCCAGCTTGTCGTTTTGACGTGAACAGGCAACGACTTGATTTCAAAGGAAGATCTTCGCCGGAGTCCTCACTCAAGTTTTATAATCCCATCATGAAGAGGTTGGAACGTTCGTTTATTGATGGAAATGATACACTAACGGCGAATTTTAAATTTGAATATTTCAACACCAGCTCATCCAAGTGTATCTACGATCTTTTGAAGCAACTTGCCAGACACAAGAGAAAGGGAGCCAATATCACGATCAACTGGTATTATGAAGAAGATGATTTTGATATGAAGGAAGCTGGTGAGGACTATGAAGATATTCTTGGCATCGAATTCAACTACATTTCTGTCTGATTGCGACCTGCTTTTTGAAGGACATACGATATTTATTTTTTCACGAGATCTGCTTCATTGGGTGTACGTCAAAAGAAATTTTTTTGTTCATTAGCGAACAAATCAATTTTAATTCACTTTTTAATAGATTGATAATCAAATGCTTATATTTTTTGGCACACCTATTGTGAAAGGATAGAGTATGCCGACGAACCGATCTAAAATAAGCATTAACAGAACGCTACTCATTCTATTGGGTATCATATTAGCGTGTCTGCTGACCATTAATGCGAAGTCGGTCACCACTGAGAGTTTCTCACTACCCAACCAAGGCCAATCAATTCTCGATAAGAACGCTGGTGTGGCGGTTCTTGAAGAGGCAGGTGAAGCTGCACTAGATCGAATTGCAGAAAAAATATCATCTTTAAAGTAAAACGATTGAGACTATGGCTCGAAGACTATTCAGATCGAATGATCGAATGCTAGGTGGCGTTTGCGCTGGATTAGCTGACTATTTTGATTTAGACCCGACTCTTATACGAATCGCTTATTTGGTGCTTTCTGTATTAAGTGTCGCCTTTCCTGGCATTCTTGTTTACATCATTTTGTGGATTGTGATTCCACCACGGGTTTAGTTTTTGTTGAAAAAATTGATCCACCTATCTGGTACTTCTCCTTTAGTAGCTGTTTCATAATCGGTATAGCTGCATGCTATTACCCGATTTCGATTGAATAGGCCGGCGTCTTTGGGACTTTGAATTTCCATCCACCATTTTTCTGACAATTTACTCTTGTAGAACCGTATGGATTCGGGTTCTCCGCCCAGGTGCACCTCGTACATGAGATAATCGTTGGACTTAAATCGTTTATCGCCTTTTCTGTTGTAGTATCCCTCAATAAAATACCAAATCAGGGTACTTATTACGAATGCTGTTTGCTTGTCCGGGGAGTCTTTCTCAGGAAGGTAGTTGTAAATACCGATTGAACTTAGTTTTTCATTTTGACCTGCGTACCAGCTAAGTTGGCAGGCCTCCTCACCTGTGAGACCAAATACCTTGGGGTCAATTGCTCCAGGTGCATAGCTTGACTGCAGCGCGGACATGTCGATCGTCAGCATATCCGCATCTCTCACCAAAGGCTCGAATTCTTTTAGATTCCCCTTGATTTCGCCTAACCGGTATGCTTCAAATGATAGCTCATCAATTAAGGCGAGGTCTTTTTGATCGGTCAGGTAACTTTGATAACCTAAATGATAATAGTTGAACAAGTAGTTTGGACTATGACTGAAAACTTTAGATAGGTAGGCATTTGATTGTTCTGAGCTATCCAGGTCGATCCGATTATCGACGTTCAGAATGGATATTAGTTTTTCCTTATCCTCGTAGGAGAAGTATTGACCCAAACATAAGTCCTGGGATCCACCAAATAGGACAGGAACAATTTCTTTGTCCAACAAATAAGAACATACCTCCTTTAATCTGAGGTAGGTATCTTCTAGCGCAGGACCATTTCGAAAATTACCCATATCAATGACACCGTATTCGCCGGATCCCTTTTTCAGCTGATACAATTGTTGACGTATCTCATCAGCTGCCTTGGTGTTTGGGGCGATGCCAGCTCCACGAAAATCACTTAGACCGATCAAAGCCAGATCCAATCCATCGTAGTCAGGCATCTTGTGCTGGTTGATGTAAATCGAGTTCTGAAAGGAAGATGGAATTTTGTCTTGATCAATTTCAACCGGATCAAAAAAGAGTTTCAGGTCCATACAGCGAAGATAACGTGGCTAGCTGGTAGTTACTAAACTTCAATCGATGGAAGCATGACCCGTCGTCTCACCTATAACTTGAATGAACCTGATCGATCCATATCTGGCGGATGTGGCTTCAATGGTCTGGCCGCTCATGAAATTAGGAATGATTTCATTGGCCACTTTGTACGACCATTGAGCTTGTTCATGTCCGGCATTTTCTACAACCACATGGACTGAATTTGAAAAGCCTTGCCTTGTTTCTTCTACTTGCTCTACTGGAGTTCTGCAATCAAGGTCTCCAGTCAGGAATAAGGTGGGGATCGAGGTCTGCAACGGCTCTGAAGGATCAAAAGATAGTTCAGAAGGAATCCAATGATCTTTTACGGCCGAGAAAGGGAAGTTAACCACATTGCCAAAAGGGCTCTTCGCTGCTTCTGCTTCAATCGTTTTCCACCGAGTTGGATTTACTCCGGAAGCTAATTGCTGATTAATGCCCTGGCCAGGTAAACCAAGTGCAAACCTCACTCTCTTTTGTACAAACCAAGTCAGTATCGAATGGTCTCCTTGATTGATGGAATATAGCAACCTGGGAAGTATTGGAATATCATAGGCATCGTCAATGTCCAGTCGCAGTAGAAGCGCGAGCCCGAAGGGTCCAATCTGTAAATTCACCTCTTTTCTTGTCAAGGGACTTTTTACCGTGACAGTCATGGGCTTTTGTTCGAGTTTTTGCATCGTTTGATCAACCAAAGCACTGAAGTCCGGAATGATATCATTTACGGCAGTATCCTGTGCTACCATGGAACTAATTTTTTCCACATGCTCATCCAGATAGCTCGGAAAGTTGAAAGCCTGGTCAGGGGCATCTGCACCTACGAGAATGGCTCGTTCTATTCGATTGGGAAATAAGTTCATTACGGTCATGGCAATGTGAGATCCATAACTAAACCCAAAGAGCGTATAGCGGTCAAATCCTAACTCAGTCATTAGGTCATTGACATCATTGGCATGTTCCTCAATGTTGTAGCCTGAAATGTCAATCTCTTTTTTCTCAAATTGTTCAAGGGCTCCTTTGGCCATGTTTTGATAGTGCTCATTAGCCAGCTCTTCCGAAACAAAGAAGTTTTCCGGGAAATCTCCTTTCCAGATCGACACAAGTGATTCGTCCGTTGCTCCACGACGATCCAGATAGATCAGATCGGCAACTTCCAGGTATTCAATGCGGTCGGACAGGTCTTTAGGACTGTTCACCTCCCAGGTACTGAAGCCACCGCCTCCTTCCAGGTAGACTACTGGAGCGGATGGATTTTCTGACAGACTTTTCAGGTGAACGTATTTCATTCGGATTCTTCTGCTGGACGGGTTTTTTCGGTTTTCGGGAACCTCCAGATAACCTACTTCTCCTTCGATCTTTAGGTCAGATGTTGTCTTAAAAGCACGTGACTTGACCTTTACCAGTTTAGCTTGTGCATTACCATTGATATAGAGCAGAAGTGCAAAAACAGAGATAAGTATTTTTTTCATGATTTTCTTTTTTTTCAAAACTCCCGGTGTCGGATTGAAAATTCAAATCAGGAAGGTTTCATATGGCCATATGAAACTACTTAGGGCTGGTTTTTGATGAATTGGGTTGGGGTCATGCCGGTTTCTTTTTTAAAGGCGCGATAAAAAGAGGCCTTGGAACTGAAACCTACTTGTTGTCCGATTCCTTCGATGGAGAATCGCTGATTTTCAGGTCGTAGCAGTTGGTCTTTGAATGCAACAATCCGATGATGATTGATGAGGTCGTTGAAATTGGTCTGTAATGATTCGTTGATAACTCCAGAAACACTATTGATCGGCCAGTTCAGATGTCCTGCCAACTTAGCTAAAGAGAGTTTTGGGTCTTTATAGAGCTCCTTTTCAGTTAATAACTGAAGCAGGTGCTCCTTTTTATTTTCCAACTCTGCCGGGGTAATGGTGAATTTGGTGATTCGCTCAACGTAGCTCTCCACGATCTTCGCATATTTTAAAAGATACAGGTATCCTAAAAAATAAATACAGATCCCAATAATGCTTCCCATTGGCTTATAAATCAATGCGGAGTTTTCATCTACCTGTTCGATAAATATCAGAGCAATAGGAACAGCCAGAAACAGAAAACCAATGAGTAAACTCCAGGTACTAATCAAGGTGGTCAGCCATTTCTTTATTTTCTCAAACTCGCGGAGCACTCGCTTAGCTTCCCTTGATTCACGATAGATGAGATAGGTGTAGCAGCTTAACTGGATGGCACCGAAGAATGCAATCATCAAGGCAATGCCTTGGATCAGGGGAATGTTTTGACCTGCCCATTCCATATTTAATCGAATGAAGATGAAGACGATCACAAAGAAAATGCCGTCGATGAGCACCGTTGGCAGAAAGTGCAATAGATCTTTCCAGGAGAATTTTCTTAATGGGTCTTTGATGTAGAGGATGTGCAAGTAGGCCAGTGGGCCGTACGCGAGACTGAACTCCATCGGGATCGGGTATTTAGAATTAAAGGCGTGGATTGATTCTTCCAAGACCAAGTGAAGCAGCGAAAGTGAAAAAAGCAGAATGAGAAGGCCAAAGAAGACATTACTTTGCCTTTTTGGTTTTCGAAAAATGATGACAGTGGCCAGTAGTAGCCCCTGGACTACTGCAAGTAGAAAGTAAAAATTCGAGGAAGTCAGCGAGGTGTCAATCATCGGTTCAGTATTGGCCCGTGACGAGGGCGAGAATGCCCTTAATCAGCATTTGCATGGCTTCCGAGGATGTAAGACAATCCAACGAGTAAGAAGCCCCGTGAAAACTCAGGGACGTAGATGAAGGTAGTATTGAAATCCACGATTCCACGAAAACCTATCCTTGGGGCCACGCCAAAAGAGGATTCAGTCAGAATGTCTTCACTCGTGCTTGTCCGATTTCCGGAAGGGGTGGAGAATTGCGAGATGTTGAAGGAATAGGTTTCGAAACGAGTAGGCCCAATGCCTATGCCAAGATAGAATGGTTGATCTTGTTTCACCTTGAAGTCCGTTCCGAATAAGAAAGACTGAAATTTATTTTGCAATGCGAAGTGACCTGCAACCCCGATTCTTGCCAGGTCATTGATGTTATAAGCAGGCTCGATTGATAGCATAATCGAGTTTCTGCTGGGAGCATCTGCCGCATTAGAAGAAAAACCCAAGGGTTCGTCTGCGGAGAAAAACGCTCCTCCACCTCCTATGGAAAGTGTCACTTGTGCATGGCTCAAGATTCCGAGTGTGGTCAAAAGTATGGTCAATGAAAGGGTTCTCATGATTGGTTTTTTCCTGTCCAAATAAAAGTACAGAAATCACCTTTGGTTTTGAAAGATTAATCTATTAAAAGGCAAAGATGGAGGTTGTCGTATGCTAAGGTTGTTTTCGGGGATTCTGGCATTGCAGCTGAGTTGTTCTGGGTTGTTCTTTGGAGACTCAGGTATGCTTTTGGGCAGTCGAGGTAGTCGTTTGGGAAGGCTGGGTACCTCTTGGGGTGGTCATGGTATACGTTTGGGCAGCTCAGGTGTGCAGTTGGGAGAGCGAGGTAAGCTTTTGGGACGCTCAGGTGTGCTTTTGGGATTTCAAGGGGTTGATTTGGGAGGATCAGGTGCCCTTTCGGGCGTCCAAGGTGTGCTCTTGGGCAGCTCAGGTATGCATTTGGGCAGTGCGAGTACGCTCTTGGGACCTTCAGGTATCCTTTCGGGAGTCTCAGGTGTCCTTTTGGACTGTCAAGTTATGCATTTGGCTGGTGGAAGGAGCGCTTGGATTGTAATTGGTATGATGGAAACTGCAAGTGCCTTTCCTAGTGTCTCAAGATTTTTTCCATTTTTCTTCCTTTTGCCAACTCATCTATCAGCTTGTCCAGATATCTTGCTTTCCTGGTCAGGGGTGTTTCTATTTCTTCAATGCGATACCCACAGATTACTCCCTTGATCAAGTCGGCATTTTCGTGAAGGGTGGCCTGGGCAAAGAAGCTTTCGAAGGTTGCCTTTTCCTCAATTAGCTTTTCTAGCTTTTGCTCATTGAATCCGGTAAGCCATTCGATGACCTGATGTAGTTCTTCTTTTGTTCGGCCCTTTTTTTCTACCTTGTTTACATAGTGAGGATACACCGAGGCAAAGGTCATATTAGCTACTCGGGCATCGTGTTCGGGTGTGGTCTTCATCTAGTTTGATTTTGACTTTGATTCATTCTGTACTTCTGCCAGAACTTCTTTGATATCTAATCAGGTAGATTAATCAAGGAGCCTGACAAAACGGTCGCTGCAAGCTTTCTCATTCAAATGTATCTCTTCGGTTTTCTCTTTGCAAGTAGCTTTTTCATTCCCCTTCAATTGATTAGGATGGCTTGGCACTGTAGGGATTCGTCCCGCATTCATACCACAATAGTCCGGATCTATTATTTAGTTCTCTTGTAAAACATCGTCACTAACGAGTCCGTCTTTTGCATCAATCCGCTGCTGAATAGCGTGTTTCGATTCATAAAGATTGTATAGGTCAGGGGGATGTCGAAGTAGCGTTTGGTATACGTATTGGTTCCCAGCCAGCCGCCACTGTGGCTTGCGGTGCTGTCTGTCACTCCCCAACCCATTGCATAATGTCGTTCAACCCCTTCTACCTCATGGCTGGAACTCGACTGGAACATTCGTTCATGCATCGCTGTGGAAAGGATGGATTGTTTTCTGAGGGCCTGGTCGTATTGGAAATAGTCGTTGATGCTGGTGTAGACGGCACCATCTCCCATTACTCCATTCATGAAAAAGCCATCTACCTTATCGATTTGACCCTGATCATCAATTTCGTAGCAGTATGCACGTTCGGGGATGTCAGCGGGCTTTGCGAGATTGTAGTAGGTGGTCCGTTCCATGCCTGCCTTCTGGAAAACATGTTCTCTTGCAAAAGCGGAAAATTCTTGTCCACTTACCTTCTCAACAATCAAGGCTAGCATTAGGTAGGCGGTGTTGGAATACTCCCATTGCGCCCCCGGTTCAAATGCCCGTTCCGGGCCTGTCGCCAGCCAGTTTAGCACATCCTGATTTTCCAGGATTTTTTCCCTATCCCAGTTTTCAATGAAGTGTTCATAGTAATCCGGCAATCCAGAGGTATGGTTGGCCAACTGTTCGATGGTGATCCCTTCGAAGATGGGGTGTGGCAAATAGTCCGAGGCCTGGTCACTTAGGTTAAGCAGTCCTTGATCTGCGAGTGTCAGGATACATAATGCGGTAAACTGCTTGCTCACGGACGCAAGTCTCATATTGGTAGACGGAGTGATAGGCAATTGAGAAGCGACATCCCGCAGACCATATCCATTACTCAAAACCATTTCCCCATTGTAAGCGACCAATAAGGCGGCACCAGGTTCAGCGGGATTGATTTCTGCCTGGTACAAAGAGTCTAGCTTTTGTTTTAGCTGATCCAATCCTAATTCGGGTGTGGTAACTACTTGTTGAGTCCTGGGCTGGCAAGCGAGGCAGAGCGCAAGCAAGAGGTAAGTCGATTTTTGCATGAGGTTAAGTTACTTATCTCTTGTCATCTTGTTCCGACTTCTTTTAGGAAATAGCTCCTTTAGCTTTTCATGAAGGTACATTACATCCGTTCGCCAGCCGCTTCGGTTGCTCTTCATGAAAAAGAGGCCGGATGAGAGGAGGGAATTGCCCGTAAAATTTTGTTGAGCAATGGTGATGTTTCGTGCAGGATCTATGCATAAGAATTGACCTCCCCAGCCATCGAACCAAATGGTATTCTCGTCCGTATCTATCAACCAGGAATAGCCAAAAGCATCGTAAGGCTCCCTGCTTTCATCCAGTTCGGAGTAGGGACGTGTGCTTTCCTCGATCCAGTTTTCGCTCACCAGTTGATGACCTCTCCAGCTGCCATTTTGCGCGACCATGGCTCCGATTTTAGCCAGATCTCTGGCACTTAAGAAAATCCAAAAAACCGGATAGTCTGATTTCGTTTTGTTTGGAATGGGCCAGGGACTATTGTAGACCACGTTTGCTGCAGAGAAGTCTTGCAATCCAAGCGGTTTGGCCAGCTCTTTTTCCATAAAATCCCCAATCTTTTGTGTTGTTTTCTGCTCGAGGATGACTCCCAAGATGTTAAAATCGAAATTGTTGTAAAAATGAAATTCGCCAGGTTTGTATTGTTCCCTTTGAGGTCGATTGCTCCTGGCGTAGTCTGTCTCCGCTTCGGCGGGGAGATATACTCCTGAGCGAGCCATCAGCAAGTCTCTGATGGTAGCAGTTTTTTCTTGTCTCGTTAAAGGTGTCCTGCTTTCATCGATTCCCAACGATGCCAACGTCTCATCCAACTTCAGGTATCCCTTTTCCAAAGCGATGCCAATGAGCAAGCTCATGATACTCTTTCTAATGGAATGAGTGTTGATCAGTTTTTTGGTATCTCCTACCTCAAGTAGTATGGCTTCATCTTGGATGATGACCACTGATTCCGCATTATTTGCATCATTCAGAATATATGTTTCAAGCGATTTACGTGTTGCTTCCGGAAGCACTTTGGAGTTGGGTAGTGCAACGCCGTAACTACTTTGCTGGGGGCTTACACGGGGAATCACCGAGTAAATCAGGAATGAGATTAAGATGGTCAAGAATAGGACCGCGGACTTTTTAAGAATGTTTCGCATTTTTTCCTTCAAACTTCCTACGGATAGGAATAGGATACTTCTTAAAACATGTTCTGAAAGCTCTTTATACAGTATGAGGGTGCTGCTTTTGGTAGTCGGCAGGGGAGCATCCTGCAGTCTTTTTGAAGATCCGGTAAAAACTTGCTTCGGAACTGAACCCTGATTCATAGGCGATCCCTAAAATACTTAGGTGATTGCAGCTTGGATCCAAGAGTTTAGATTTGGCTTCTTTGACCCGATACTCATTGATCAATTCTCGAAAGTTCTTTTGGTAGTGCAGGTTGATGGCATAGGATAAGTTGCCAACAGCGATGTTCAACTGCTTTGCCAGATCCGTGGAGGAAAGTTTTGGATTTAAGTAGACCCGTTCTTTTTCCAGTGCACCTTGGAGGTTGGCTACGATCTCCCTGACCTGATCATCTGTTACTTTCTTTCTGATCTGCTTCTTGGTGGGTGGAATCAGCTGATTGTGAATCTTGTTGTTCAGCCCCATGAAGCCGAGGTAGTAAATATGAAGTGCCACAGCAATGTAAAATACCTGCCATCTTAAAAAATTGGACGAACCGGGGAACAGGATTCGATCCAACGAAAGATTCACAAGTAAAAGGCCGCCGATCACCATCAACTGGATGAGAATTGCTTTTAGCCAACTAAACGTTGGATAGGAAGAGTCGGAAATGTTGGAGTCAAGCCAGGACTTATAGCTTTTTATTTTGACTAGTCCGATGATCAAATAGGCAAAGGTTGACAGCAGCGTCAGATAGTCTTCCAGGTATTTTACATCATTGAAGTGGTAGCTCTCTGCAATGACATCCTTAGCCTCGGAATCCGTGACTGACAAGACGCTGAAGTAGACCACTAAGGCATGAATTTCATAAACAGCAAACGGAATAAAATGTAGAAGGGTGGTTTTGTTTAATCTGCTAGTCGGTTGGATAAGTTGAATTACGTAGAGATAGATTAGCGGCTGAATGACCAAATCAATACCCAAAGGAAAGTAGCGGAAAAAGTGCGTGTCCCACAATCCCAATGTATGGAGCAGGATCTTGCAACTAAGCAAGCAAAAAGATACGATTGAGAAGGCCAGAAAACGATCGCCTTGCTTATTCCGGTAAATTAAAAGGCTGCTGGTCACCAGTCCCTGAACGATGCCAATGATGATAATGAGATCAAAAAGTGTGATGAGCTGATTCAAACCAAAGGTTGCACTTGATCACAGATCTTTTAGGCATCTCGATGCATAATCCACAATTTCAGACTGACAATCACCTGAACATTCTCTCTGGAGTGTCTGCAGGTGATCTCGAGCCGTTTGCAGTTGCTGTATCTTTTGATCGATTGAGTTCAGCTTCGAGTCTATCAGGGGTTGAAGTGAATTGCAAGTGAGGTTTTCCAGCTCGACCAGGGTGAGCATTTCCCTGATCTCCTTCAAGGAGAAGCCAAAAAACTTGCTTTGTTTAATTAGCATCAGTTGATGGAGTGCTTCGTCATCGTAGACTCGGTAGTTATTGTGGTCCCGCGAAGTACACTCATTTTTGATCAAACCAATCTTTTCGTACCATCGGATTGTGTCCCTTGACAAACCAGATATACTTGATAATTCACCTATCAACATGTTCAAATTTTTTACTGAAAATGACAACCCTGGAGGCAACTCCAACCCGTAAGCTACTTAAAAAGTAAAGCTTATGGTGGTAAAGACGTGGATTGCCGGACTTTTCCTGATCTTGGCCGTAGTCAAATCAGATGCACAAGAGCTAATTGAAAAATCAAACTTGTATTTCATGGGTGTAGACAGTACAGACAACATGCTTGCCTGCCGGCTAACTAATTCGGAATTGGCTAAACGGAAAGGCGTTCTCCAGGCGAAACTCTTTTCTCGACTGATGAAAGTGGAAGGGGTGGCAGGCGGCTATCTATTTTATTTTGATGATACCGGAAGTCTCTTGCAAGATCTTTTTCATTATGTACTTGCAGAGAAGCAATGTTGTCCCTTCTTTGATCAAAAGGTCGGGATCGGGGCGAACGACTCCGGCATTACCTGGGAGGTTTCTGGTGGTGAAGAGGTGAAAAAGCTGATCGTTGAATTGTTCGATCAGGTCGATTTTCTGACGGAATGAGGAAGTGAATAGAAGGCATCGCAGTTATGTCTAGGTTCTTTGAGAAAAGAATCGAGAATCCAATAATAGCACTCGAAAACGTAAGGACATTTTTGGTAATGTTATCATTCGTTCCTTTGATAGCCTCCTGATAAAATTTGATTTCATCAGTTATGACCTCATAGTACTTTGATTTCCTATCTTGAATTTCGTCTTCAGTCATGCTCAATTGTATCTAACATCCGGCTATGGCGTAAGTTGTACAACATAGCCCTATTACAGTTAAGCTAAAT
>CAZQDI010000086.1:0-16975 GCA_964591785.1 uncultured Roseivirgaceae bacterium | reverse complement strand
CAACTTACTCATCACCGTATGAAGCCTTCTGGCTCCGATGTTTTCAACTTCTTCGTTAATACGAAAAGCCATTTCAGCAATTTCTTCTAAGGAATCATCTTGAAAAGAAAGCTCCACATTTTCAGAGGCAACTAATGCAATGTATTGCTTAGTCAACGCATTTTTTGGCTCTTTCAATATTCGAAGAAAATCTGCTTTGGTGAGGTTATCCAGCTCTACTCGAATGGGAAACCTTCCTTGTAATTCTGGAATCAAATCAGAAGGCTTACTAAAGTGAAATGCACCAGCTGCTACGAATAATATGTGATCAGTATTTATGATCCCATACTTTGTATTTACCGAACTCCCTTCAACAATTGGGAGTAAATCTCTCTGGACTCCCTCCCTACTCACATCCGGACCTTTCCCCCCATCACCACCTTTGGCAATCTTGTCCACCTCATCGATGAAAATGATTCCGGTGTTCTCTGCCTTGTAGATTGCCTCCTCCTTCACTTCATCCATATCAATCATTTTCGCAGATTCTTCTTCCAGTAAGATCTTTCTTGCTTCCTCGATGGTGACTTTTCGCTTCTTCTTCTTTTTTGGAAGCATATTACCAATCATTTCCTGTAGATTGATCATCGATGCTTCATCCATTCCACCACCAATCATACCTACATTGCCATTGGAAGACTGGGTCACATCAATCTCTATCTTTCGATCATCAAGCTCTCCATTTCTGATTTTTTCTCGGAATCGTGCCCGTGTTTGTTCATTTAATTCAACCTCGGTCTCAGGCTCATCTGCTCCCACAGTAGTCGCAAAAGTATTTGCAGTCCCCTTTAACGGTGGGATTAACGCGTCAAGGATGATTCCCTCCACGACTTCTGCTGCCTTCTCCTTCACCTCTTCTTTCTTGGAAATTTTCACCATGTTCACGGCCTGCTCTACCAGATCGCGCACCATACTTTCCACATCACGACCCACATACCCAACCTCCGTGAATTTCGAAGCTTCAACTTTAGTAAAGGGCGCATCTGCAATCTTCGCCAAACGTCTTGCAATCTCTGTCTTACCAACACCTGTTGAACCTATCAATAAAATATTATTCGGGACAATTTCACCCTGAATTTCATTTTTCACATTCATCCGCCTCCACCTGTTTCGTAAGGCGATTGCCACATTCCTTTTAGCTTCTTTTTGACCGATTATGTATTTATCCAGTTCAGCAACGATCTGCTTCGGTGTAAGATTGTTGGTTATTTGGTTCATAAAATTCTTTTAAAGTCATTCAAATTCGTCTGAACACTTATGAAGCTGCTTCCCCCGGCAGCATGGTAAGTGGCTCTAGAGTACCTTATCATTACGCTTTTAATTTTGATCATTAAACCGTAAGAAAAACCTGCTCCACCTCCAATTGTATCCAGCCTTAACTCTTGTTTTCTCTTATGGTTATATCCAAACAGAATATGCAAATTTGAACTGAGTAATAACTCAGTACCTAAATTTATTCTTTTCAGAATACTATCAAAACCCTCATTAGATCTGCCTGTAGACTCTTCTTTAAGTGATAGATTTTCATTAACCAAATTACTGCTCGTTACACTGAATCTTAGTGGCATGTATTCTGGCTTGAAGGTAGTGCCAATTCTCACATCAAAAGGAATAGAGGGTGGGATGAGATCACTTTTGTCAATGACAAAGCCCATGTTCTTGAATGCCATCGCTATAGTCCAGTTTTTGTTGATCCGAAAAAGGCCACCTATATCTGCAACCAATGCCGACGAAGAATATGAATCTATCGCGGTATTTACAAATTTGGCATTAACCCCAAGAGTCACCGGCCCTAGTCTGTGAGCTTTACCCATCGTAATTACATAATCGTTGGCTGAAAAATTCCCTAAAACCTCACCCGTTGCATTGGTTAGGTCAAAAGAGCCGTAGTTCAGATAATTGATTCCAATTGAAAACCCCTGTAACTTTCGTATATCAAACGAATATGCCATTGATAGGACGGAAACATCGGCGAAGTAGGGGTTAAAATGAAAGAAGATAGCCTGAGCTTTTACAGAATCTAGTGTAGCTGGATTGTCAAAAAACTGAGAAACATCTCCATCAGCCAGTGACAACGTAGGTCCTGCCAACGCAGCAGAACGAGGATTGCTGGTAAGATTCAATGCCTGAAAACCAAGCTGCCCACCTATCTGAGCCAGTGAAAAAACTGGCAAAAAAAGTATAACGTTTAAGTACCTTTTCAATCTCTTTTTTCTTCAGGGAGGACAAACTCAATTGGACTACTCCCCTTTTGACTTGTTAACGCAATTTCCAGAACCTCCGGTACATATTCAACAAAATGAATGTTAAGTCCCTTCAAATACCTTTGATCGATATCCTCCAAGTCTTTTTGATTGCGATGGCACATGATTATTTCCTTAATCCCAGCTCTTCTCGCCGCCAGAATCTTTTCCTTAATCCCACCTACAGGAAGTACCTTTCCTCTCAAGGTAATTTCTCCTGTCATAGCAATCTTCTTTTTCACTTTCTTCTGTGTAAACACCGAAGCCAGTGATGTCAGCATAGTTATACCTGCCGAAGGGCCATCTTTTGGAATAGCACCAGCAGGAACATGTATGTGAAGGTCATAAGCATCAAAAATCCGATGATCAATATTCAACAGATCCGAATGAGATCTCAAGTAGGACAATGCCGCTACTGCCGATTCCTTCATGACATCTCCGAGTTGACCAGAGAGGGTCAACTTACCCTTGCCACGACTTAAAGAGGATTCAATAAACAATATGTCACCGCCGGAAGGTGTCCATGCCAAACCAGTCACGACACCAGGAACAGAGTTATCCTCATAATTGTCCTTATCAAATACCTCTGGACCAAGGATTTCCCGTACTTGATTCGTATCTATTTTACGTTCAAATTCTTCCTCCATTGCCACTGATTTGGCCACTGATCTAACTACCGAAGCAATGCGTCTTTCAAGGCTTCTTACACCAGATTCACGTGTATAATCATTAATTATTTTAGCAATTGCTGTCTTATCAAAAGAAACATCAGTACTTTTCAAACCATGCTCCTTTCTTTGTTTGGGTACCAAGTGTTTCTTAGCTATCTCAACTTTTTCTTCCTGTGTATATCCGCTTACATCAATGATTTCCATTCGATCCCGAAGTGCAGGTTGAATGGTATCCAAGGAGTTAGCAGTCGCAATAAACAGAACCTTAGAGAGGTCGTAATCCACTTCGAGATAGTTATCTTTAAAGCTGCTGTTCTGCTCGGGATCCAAAACTTCAAGCAGCGCAGAAGATGGATCTCCTCTGAAATCAGAACTCACTTTGTCTATTTCATCCAGAATAAACACCGGATTGGAGGATTTTGCCCTGTTTAGATTCTGTATGATTTTACCTGGCATCGCCCCAATGTATGTTTTTCGATGACCACGTATCTCTGCTTCATCATGAACTCCACCCAATGACATGCGAACGTACTTTCGGTTTAATGCATCAGCAATGGATTTT
Source organism: uncultured Roseivirgaceae bacterium (assembly GCA_964591785.1). Taxonomy (GTDB): domain Bacteria; phylum Bacteroidota; class Bacteroidia; order Cytophagales; family Cyclobacteriaceae; genus Ekhidna. Next base: position 13,463 of record CAZQDI010000086.1, on the reverse strand, counting down.
CCCAGTGATGTCTTTCCTACTCCCGGAGGTCCATATAAGCAAAGAATTGGACCTTTCAGATCATTCTTCAATTTTCTAACAGCCAAGTACTCAATGATTCTGTCCTTGACTTTTTCCAGGCCAAAGTGATCCCGATCGAGAATTTTCTTAGCGTTGTGCAGATCAAAATTATCTTCCGTGACTTCATGCCACGGCAAATCAACAAGTAACTCAGCATAGCTCATTGCTACTGGGAATTCGGCTGCAGCAGGATTCATTCTCGATATCTTATCAAGCTCCTTTTGAAAATGTATTCCAACTTCCTCTGGCCAATCTTTTTTATCACCCTTCTTCCGGAGCACCTCAAGTTCCTGATCAGGACCGTCTTGACCAAGTTCATCTTGCAAAATTCTAATCTGCTGACGCAGAAAGTAATCACGTTGTTGCTGATCAATATCCGTGTGAACCTTTTCCTGTATTTCCTGCTTCAATTCCAACATTTGAAGATCCTTCAACATGAACTGAAGTAACTTCTCTGACCGATCTTTCGGATCATCCATTTCAAGCAGCTTCTGCTTGTCTGAAACTTCCGCATTTATATTAGACGACAAGAAATGAGTCAGGAAATTGAATTCATCGATGTTATCTACAGCTACTTTTGCCTCCTTAGGAATTTCCGGGCTTAACGCCATTATTTTTCCTGCTGTATCTTTTAGGGACTGAATAATAGCCTTTTGTTCTTTCTTACTAAGGGTAATCTCTTTATCTGGAAGAATCTTGTAATTGACCACATGACTTGGATCTTCTTTCAGCTGATCGGTAATCTGAAAGCGCTTCTGCCCTTGAATAATAATGGTAGTATTCCCATCTGGTAACACGATCATCTTAAGAATTTTCGCAATAGTCCCGATCTTGTAGAGGTCATTAAATCCAGGATCTTCTGTTTTGACATTCTTTTGTGCTACCACGCCGATTATTCGATCTCCTCTGTATGCCCTCTTGACCAGCTTGATCGATTTTGTACGTCCAACGGTAATTGGAAGAACTACCCCTGGAAAAAGAACCGTATTGCGAATCGGTAAAAGAGGAAGTTCCTTAGGAAGACTATCATCTGAGATTTGATTGTCTTCTGGCGAAATAATCTGAATTAACTCCTCTGAATCTTCGTCAACAAATTCTGGAATCAATACACTTTTTGCTAAATTATATTTCATAGAATGCCAGTCTGGCAGTTTTATTGCAAATTGATCTTAGATAGTAGATAATTCTAAGTGTCAATCCTTGTGCCAAGTTAAATGTGCAGCTTAAATAGTAGTAACTTTGATCAACATTTGCATTATTTCTGCCGAATCGACAGTATGAGAAGAATTCTAAGTATTCTAGTGGTAATTGTCATTTTCTGTACATCTTTTCAGTCTATCGCTCAGAAAAGGAGGAAAGAGATCCAGATCTTATCTGACTCTTTGCCCGACGATGTAATCTTCAATGTTTTCGACTTCAAAGGCATCAACAGATACCCTGAATTCTTTAACCCACAACAGCTTAAGAAGATATCTTCTTTAGATCAGGAAGAGAAATGGGAGGAATTATATGATGCTCTAAGGAATTATGTAAGCAGATTTGGTATTCAGAACTTCTACACAGACACTCGGTTGATCTGGAGATTAGCAAAAATGACAGAACTTTTTGGTGATCCTGATGAAGCAAAAACCTTGTACCGGATGGTGCTAAGACATCACTACGAAGGCATTGATATTAAGGAAATCGAGTTGTACTATGATTCCCTCAATAGGCAGGCTGCAGAACAATTTGTACCGATAGACTACTACTATGAGTTAGTTGAACATCGCAAACTAATTGATACCTTGAGACCCCCTCGTGGAGTTCTTTTGAATATGGGAATGTTGGTAAATAGCACTAAAGCAGATTATGGACCATCACTTAATATTCACAACGATATCCTGGTATTTACTTCCAAGCGAAACCTAAGAGATGAATCCATTCGATTTAGGGAGGATGAAGACCTTTACTTTAGCAGAAAAGATGAGTATGGCACTTGGTCCAAGGCAAAACCGATTAAAAGTCTTAACTCACACTACAATGAGGGTTCCCCTTGTCTCAGTGGAGATGGGCAAACTTTGGTTTTCTCCAGATGTGGATCACCGCTCTCCATTGGAGATTGCGATCTTTTCATATCTACCCTTGAGCGAGACAGCACCTGGACCAAACCCGAAAATTTGGGTATTAGAGTCAATAGTGTAGCCTGGGACTCACACCCAGCACTCTCCCATAGAGGAGATACGCTCTTTTTCGCTTCTGACCGCTTGGGTGGTTTCGGTTTGTCGGATATTTACTATACAGTCAAAGACAAAAGAGGGGAATGGCAGCCTGCTTTAAATATGGGACCTGTCATCAACACCAGAAAGAATGATGTAAGTCCATTTTATCATCCCGTATTTGATGTTCTATACTTTAGTTCCAACGGTCAACTGTACAATTTCGGTGAATTTGACATTTACAAAGCATATAACGTGGATGGTCACTGGACCGAGCCTCAAAACATTGGTCCCTTGGTGAATGGCCGAGGAAGTGAGTTCTATTTTACTATTGATTCAGAGTCTGAATTACTTTTCTACGCTAGATCATCTTCCAGGGATCTAAACAAACAAGACATCTATTCTTTTCCTCTTCCTATGGAAGCTCAACCGGAAGCAACTACGACCGTAACAGGCTCACTCAGTGACTCATTGACTGGCGCTCCATTTCAGGGAATTGTTTCTATTATTGATCTTGACAAAGGCCAAGAAGTGGCTCCAAAATTTCTAAAACGGGACGGATCCTTTGAGTTTAATCTGGTTAACAACAGAAATTATCTGTTGGTACTGCAGGGAGATGACTTCTTTCGAATAGAAGAAGTTTTCTATTTGGATGGTCCTATGGAGCTAAATCAGGTTACTCAGCCATTAGCTTCAAAAGTGAAGTTTGAATCGATCGAGTTTGATGTGGGCAAAGCTGATTTGAAAACAGAAATGTACGCAGACTTAAATAAAATTGTCAACTTCCTGTACGACAACTATGAGTTCAAACTTCGGATTTCAGGTCATACCGATTCAATGGGGGACTCAAATAAAAACCTAGCGCTGTCAAAAGAGCGGGCGAATGTGATTAGAGACTACATTGTGATCTTCGCTGGGATTGTCGAAGAGCGTGTTCAATCTGAAGGATATGGGGACACAATGCCCATTGTCCCAGACGAAAGGACCGAAAGCGATCGTAAGCTCAATAGACGGGTAGAATTTGAGATATACCGCGAGGTACCGCCAGAACAGGGTTTGGAAAATAATGACTTTTAAAAGTCATTATTTATCTTTAGATGACCTAATAATCACACAACCCTAATATCATGATAAAAAACATCGACTTTACACCCCAGGTCACTAAGAAAGGCGGTTTATTCAAGTCAACCCAAATGGAGGGTTTTCAGGAAATCGTCGATCATATGAACCAATGGATTAATGATACCAATCATGAGATCCTCAATATTGAAACCGTCGTTTTACCAAATATTTATGATCCAGATGAAGAAGGCAGCGAGGATACAATGCTTGGAACTGGTGGGCAAAGTAACGCTTTGTGGTATCAGTTCATTCGAGTCTGGTACAAATAATAGCTTACGGAAATAAGCTTATCGTGTCGTTAATGATTACAAAGGCCATTAACGACAAAAGGATAATCATACCGACTTTCTGGGCGTTTTCAAGAAACCTATCCGAAGGTTTTCGGCCTGTCACAATCTCCCAGGTTAGAAACATGACATGCCCACCATCCAATGCAGGGATTGGAAGGAAGTTCATGAATGCAAGGACCATGGATAAAAGTCCAACAATTCTCCAGAAGTTGTTCCAGTCCCACGTGCCTCCAAAAAATGTTGCAATTCTGATTGGCCCTGAAAGAGACTTTCGAACATCTACATCTCCGGCAATCATTTTCTTAAATCCTTTAATATTAAGCCATACAACCGCGAATGCATTAACCGTTCCTTCTCCAACGGCTTCGAAGAACCCAAATTCTCGAGAGGTGAACTTAATTTCATTGGTAGAATAAAAGCCAAGAGTACCATCTTCACTCACCTCAGTTTGTATTTCCATCAATTCGCCATCTCTATTGACACCTAGTAAGATTTGTTTGCCTCTAAGGGAGTCAACCATCCTGCTAAACTCATCAAAATAGGTAATCGGCGTATCATTGATAGAAGTGAAAACGTCCCCTGGCAAAATTCCCGCAGCCTCCGCATTGCTACCAGCTGCTACTGATTCAACCGAAAATGGCATTCGGAAACCTACGATGTATTCCCTGTTCTTTTTATCAGCTACCTTATCCAAAAAATCATTTGGCATATCAATCCTCACCTCAGTGCCATTTCTTTCAACAATGTAATAGTTGTCGCTTCCTAACAATAAATCCGGGCTTACGATATCAGAAAACCGGTCATAGTCTCTACCATTAATTGAAAGCACCTTATCTCCGGTTTCGAATCCAAGCTGTTGACCCAGATCGTAAGCCACAATTCCGTGCCTGTTAAGCTCTTCTTTTGGTAGGTAGGTCTCCCCATTCACTAATGCAAGAACGATAAAAATCAAAATACCAGAAACTACGTTGACGATGATTCCTCCCATCATTACAATTAATCGCTGCCACGCTGGCTTAGCCCTAAATTCGTAGGGTTCTGGTTCGGCACTCATTGATTTGGTATCTAAAGATTCATCTATCATGCCGGAAATTTTGACGAACCCGCCCAGTGGGATCGCACCAATTGAGTACTCTGTTTCGCCGAATTGTTTTCCCCATATTTTTGGTGGAAATCCTATTGAAAACTTTTCAACCCGCATACCAAAAGACTTGGCAGCAATTAAGTGCCCCCACTCATGTACCCCAACCAAAATTGACAACCCAAGTAAGAGTTGTCCGACCATTATCAGTGTTTCCATCTATCTATTAATTCGAGCGCTTTGGCTCTCGTTTCTTTGTCTGTTTCTATCAAGTCATTTAAGACAGGTTCGCGAATATAAGCTACCTTTTGCAGGCAAGATTCAATAACATCTGAAATTTCGAGGAACCCAACCTGATCTTTTAAAAACGCTTGAACGGCAATTTCGTTCGCTGCATTCAAAATACAAGGTTGATTTCCACCTGTTTCACTGACTGCATAAGCTAATGCCAAGTTTCTGAAAGTCTCCAAATCAGGCGCTTCAAAAGTCAAACTTGGATATTTAGCAAAGTCAAATCGATCAAAATCTGTTTGAAGTCTTGCGGGGTATGTTAAGGCAAATTGGATAGGCAGCTTCATATCAGGTAAGCCCATTTGTGCCTTAATTGATCCATCCTCAAATTGAACCATGGAGTGAATAATGGACTGGGGGTGGACAATGACCTCCACTTGCTTCAAATCAACCCCAAACAACCACTTAGCCTCAATCACCTCAAGTCCCTTGTTCATCATGGTCGCTGAATCAATCGTAATTTTTGAGCCCATCTCCCAGTTGGGGTGTTTAAGAGCTTGCTCCTTTGTGACCGAAGAGCAAAAACTTCGGTCTTTGCCTCTAAAAGGGCCTCCCGAGGCAGTCAAAATGAGCTTCTCTATTGTATTATGAAATTCACCCACAATGCATTGGAAAATTGCAGAATGTTCTGAATCCACTGGCAATATGTTCACCCCTTTTTCCCGAGCTAATTTTGTGATCAGATCACCGGCTACTACCAAGGTTTCCTTATTTGCCAATGCGATGGTTTTTCCTGCTTCGATGGCATGAATGGTTGGTACCAGTCCAGCATATCCAACCAAAGCAGTCAATACCACATCTATAGATTCCATTTCGACCACAGAAGCCAAGGCGCTTTCTCCAGTGTAGACTTTTATGTCTAATGGATCAAGAGCTGATCGCACTCGATCATAAAGCTCCTCATTCACAATGACGACGCAATTTGGCTTATGACTTTTTGCTTGTTGTATCAGTAAGTCGGCATTATTATTTGCTGTAAGTACCTCTACTTCAAACTTTTCCGGGTACGCATTTATCACCTCGAGCGTTTGTGTGCCAATAGAGCCTGTAGATCCAAGAATCGCGATATGCCTTTTTTCCATTTAAGAATGTTGTGCGAAAGATTTTATCAGCTAAGGATTTATTCAATTGATATGAAGGCGCAAATCTAAAGGTTTACATTTTTTAACACATTTAGAGAATCCTTTTCACAAAACTTTAGTTTTTCTAATCAAATTTTGTCGCATGAAAAGGAACATCATATCTGCAATTGTTGGCTTGCTGGGCGGAGTGCTAGGCGCAGTCCTTGTATTAAATACAACTTCTTCTCACAATCAGAATACCGCTCAACCGGTCGTAGCACCAGAAGTGCTAAGCGAACCAATTCAGCGAGATGCGGAGCCAATCAAGGTGAACAACTTTCTTCGAAATACCATTCCCAATGAAAATTTTGTGGAAGCTTCAAGCAGAAGTACTTCAAGCGTCGTCTTTGTTCAAACACTCAGCGAGGTCGAATACCGCACAGGAGGTTGGATGGATTGGTTTTTTGAGCCAAGATCTTCTCAAAGGGTCGGTAGTGGTTCTGGAGTGGTCTTTGCGGAAGATGGGTATATCGTAACCAATAATCATGTAATTCAGGACGCCGATGAAATTACGGTCATCGCGGGTAAGCAAACCTACGAGGCAGAATTAATTGGCAGAGATCCAAGCTCTGACTTGGCCGTAATTAAAATCAACTCCGATGACTTACCGGTCATCAATATTGGTAACTCAGAGAATGTGAATGTCGGCGAATGGGTACTTGCTGTCGGTAATCCTTTCAATCTCACTTCAACAGTAACTGCAGGAATTGTAAGTGCCAAAGGCAGGAATATCAATATCCTAAAAGACAAATTCCCAATCGAAAGTTTTATCCAAACAGATGCTGCCATAAATCCAGGAAACAGTGGCGGAGCGCTCGTCAACTACTCGGGAGAGCTAATTGGAATCAATACCGCTATTCTGTCGCGAACAGGATCTTACGCTGGATATGGGTTTGCGATTCCAGTAAACATTGTGAAGAAAGTCTTTAATGATCTGGTAAAGTATGGTGAAGTTCAAAAAGCTTTTACTGGGCTAGAGTTTATTGATATCGACAGCGAGCTAGCTTCACGAATCAGCCTTGATGACTTGTCCGGTGTGTTAATTACTGATGTCAAAAGAGGGGGAGCTGCGGACAAAGGTGGAATCGAGAACAGGGATGTAATTAGAAAAGTAAATGGGGCACCGATTGATAGTAAATCGCAACTGGAAGAAATGATTGCTAAAAGCTACCCAGGAGATCACCTGAACCTAGTAATTGAACGTGATGGTTCAATTAAAAATGTGGAAATTATATTGACAAATCGAGAGGGAACTACGACAATTATTAAGCGAGACATCTACTATTCCGACGATCTTGAAGCAAATTTTGAAAGTGTTTCTAAAGTTGAAAGGGACCTGCTTGGAATTGAAAGTGGAGTGAAAGTGGTATCCATGGAGCGAAACGGATTTTTCTCCGCCCTTGATATACCAGAAGGTTTTATCATTACTCAAATTAATAATCGACTGATCGACAGTCCTGAAGAATTAGAAAAAATTCTGTCCAGCGTTAGAGGTCGGTTCGATGTAATAGGCATTAATGAACGAGGGAGAAAGGTATATTACCCGTTTAGAAGGTAATTACAGTGTCCTCATTTTCAGTTTCTTCTTTAACTCATCGACTGAGTATCGAAATTTGGAATCAGTGTCAATCATGTCGTTGACGGATTGTAAAGCATGAATGACTGTGCTATGATCTCTGCCACCGAAATGGTATCCGATTGATTTTAATGAATGATTGGTGTAGTCTTTCGAAAAGTACATGGCAACCTGTCTTGCAATTACGATCTCTTTTTTCCTCGTTTTTGCTTTTAAGTCATCTTGATTCACCCGGAAGTAATCTGAAACAGTCTTTTGGATATAGTCAATGCCCACCTCGGAATCTATTTCCTTCACAATATTCTTCAACACTTTCTTAGCCAGCTCCAAATCGACGTCGACCCGCATCAAGGAGGCATGGGCGATCAGAGAAATCACAACACCTTCCAATTCCCTGATATTCGTATCTACTGTGTACGCTATGTACTCTACAACTTCCGCAGGGATTTGTATTCCATCTTCTTCAATTTTCTGCTGAATGATCGCCATGCGCGTTTCAAAAGCAGGTTGCTGGAGATCTGCAGTTAATCCCCACTTGAATCGAGAAACTAATCTTTCCTGCAGCCCTTTCAAATCTCGAGGAGCACAATCACTTGTCATGATGATTTGTTTACCGGCCTGATGCAAATGATTGAAAATATGAAAGAAAATCTCTTGAGTTTTCTCCTTGTCTCTCAAAAATTGCACATCGTCAAGAATCAAAATATCCACTTCTCGGAAATAGGAGATAAAACTTTGAACATTGTTGTTTCTAAGCGAATCAATAAATTGGTTGGTGAACTTCTCCGAAGCCACATAAATTATCTTCTTGGATGGATCAGTCGTTTTAATGTGATTACCAATCGCCTGAACCAAATGTGTCTTTCCTAAACCAACACCTCCATAGATCATTAACGGGTTAAAGGATGTTACTCCCGGCTTCTGAGAAACCGCATAACCAGCAGATCTGCCAAGCCTATTACAATCTCCTTCAATAAAAGAATCAAATGTATATGTTGGATTTAGACTATTTACGTTCTTAAGTTCTTCGATAAATGTTGGATTAATGGTCGAAGAATTGACCACGTCCCGATCACCTAGCTTGCTGGTTTTCAGGCTTGTAGAATTGATGTTACCCTTTTTGTCATCATTTACTACAACGGAATATTCCAATCTTGCTTCAATCCCCATTTCTTTAGAGATCGCGTCTTTAAGGGTATGCACATAATGTTCTTCCAACCACTCGTAAAAAAACTGACTTGGTACTTGAATCGTTAGAACGTTACCCTCTGATTTTAAGGGTCTTATAGGCTTAAACCATGTATTGTAGCTTTGGTTTGGAACACGTTCTTTTATGTATTCAAGACAGTTTTTCCATATCAAATCGTGCATTTGTGGCGTGGATTAAAGTGGTTTATACTTGGCTTAGGTCCTTTCAAAAAAAATGAGAAAGGATATCAAATATGCACCAAGAAATATTTTTAAAAAAATGGAATTTACTCTTGACTTTTTCAAAAAGTCTCTTTGATGGAGTTAGCCGTTTTTTCAATTGAAAATCCTTAGAAAAATACAATTTTTATTAACATGATAAATCTAACTACATTCGTATAATCATTAAACAAAACCCAAAAACTTGCGACCACTAGATCTTTCGGAGTTTCCAAAAATATCCACTGATGACTGGTACAAAGAAGCCACACGTCAGCTTAAGGGTAAAGACCCGAACGTCGAGCTCATCTGGAGCTCTTTAGGTATAGAAAATATTAAAGGGTACTATGACATTACGGACGGCCAATTTTCAGCACAACATGCATTCTTTAAGAATCTGCCAACTCATCGATGGAAGCTATACGAGACCATTAAGGTGAAATCAGAAAAGCAGGCCAACCTTGAGGCGCTGGAGGCACTTGCCGGAGGATGCGATGGAATCATTTTCAGAAATGACTCCGAAATTGATCCCAGGGTTTTATTGAACGGAATTGATGGTTGCATTTGCGACATTTCAATCGATCAAATGATACCAGGTGTTACGGGCATGAATCCGGAGAATTGCCTAAATGCTGCCAACTATTCCACCCCAGTCGCTCAGATCACTTACCTGCTAAACCACGTTCATAATCAGCATATGTGGATACAACGCCCGACGTTGCCCGACTTTTTTTTGGAAATTGCTACGCTGCGAGCCTTACGCTACGTTATCGATTCCAAAGTAAAGAGGGAACTTCACATCCATTCCAATATCCCAAAGCACGAAACCAAAGATCACCAATGGTTTCTAAATACTACCGGAGGCATGGCTTCCATATTGGGAGGAACGCATTCGGTAAGTTTTGAAACGACGACAGGAAGCTCAAGAATCTCACGAAATGTTGGAAACATCATTAGGGAAGAATCAGGAATTTCGCATTTTGAAGATCAATGTGGCGGGTCATTCTACATAGAACTATTGACCCATAAAATTATTGAGGAAGTGAAAAAAGAAGTCCATGAGTAGCAGCCCATATATTCAATCCGGGTTTTCCGCTGGGATCCCACCTTTCCTTAGAGGGCCCTATGCTACCATGTATTGTGCCAGGCCCTGGACCATTCGGCAATATGCCGGATTCAGCACCGCTGAGGAATCGAACGCATTCTATCGTAGAAATCTCGCAGCAGGTCAAAAAGGGCTTTCAGTGGCTTTTGATTTAGCTACTCATCGGGGTTACGACAGCGATAACCCGCGCGTAACAGGAGATGTGGGCAAAGCTGGGGTGGCAATTGACACGGTAGAAGACATGAAAATGCTCTTCGATCAAATTCCCCTCGACCAAATGTCGGTATCCATGACCATGAATGGGGCTGTCATCCCCGTGATGGCATTCTACATTGTTGCAGCTGAAGAACAAGGAGTTGCGCCAGAAAAATTGAGCGGCACCATCCAAAATGACATTTTGAAGGAATTTATGGTTAGAAACACTTACATCTACCCACCTGCCCAATCAATGAGAATCATCGCTGATATTTTCGAATATACTTCTAGCAAGATGCCACGATTCAACTCAATCAGTATCAGCGGCTATCACATGCATGAGGCTGGTGCAACTGCGGAACTTGAATTGGCTTTCACTCTCGCAGATGGGCTGGAGTACGTACGCACAGGGATTGCTGCTGGAATTGATATTGATTCATTCGCTCCAAGACTTTCATTTTTCTGGGGTATTGGCATGAACTTCTTCAAGGAAATTGCAAAAATGCGGGCAGCAAGAGTTTTATGGGCAAAACTGATCAAGGAGTTCAAACCCAAAAACAACAAGTCTATGGCTCTGAGAACTCACAGTCAGACTTCTGGCTATAGTCTCACGGCGCAGGACCCCTTCAATAATATCACTCGAACAACCATTGAAGCTCTTGCAGCAACACTGGGGCATACTCAATCACTCCATACCAACGCATTGGATGAGGCGATTGCGCTTCCCACAGATTACTCCGCCAAAATCGCAAGGAACACTCAGATTTTCCTGCAAAAAGAAACGAATATCACGAAAGTCGTAGATCCTTTAGGTGGGTCGCATTATGTTGAAAAACTTACGGAAGAACTCCTACATAAAGCCTGGGAAATCATTGAGGAGATAGAAGCAATGGGCGGAATGTCTAAAGCCATCGAGGAAGGTTATCCAAAACTGAAAATTGAAGAGGCAGCCGCTCAAAAGCAAGCAAGAATTGACTCCGGTGCGGAGTCCATCATAGGAGTCAATAAGTTCTTAACAGAGGAAAAAGCAGATATTGAGATCCTTAAGGTTGATAATGAACAGGTGCGACTAGCACAAATTGAACGGATCGATCAAATAAAAGCCACTAGAGATCCGGACAAAGTAAGTCTAGCACTGACCCGCTTGACCAAAGGTGCAGCAGGAAATGAAAATATTCTTGACTTGGCGATAGAAGCTGCAAGAAGCAGGGCAACATTAGGGGAAATATCATTAGCATTAGAAGAAGTTTTTGGTAGATTTCAGGCAGTAAATAGAACGATCTCAGGAGTGTATTCATCCACCATTAAAGACAACGAAGATTTTAAAAAAGCGCAGGAGCTTTCTGATCAGTTTGAAGAATTAGATGGCCGAAGACCTAGAATCATGATTGCCAAAATGGGACAAGACGGGCACGATCGTGGTGCAAAAGTCATTGCGACTTCTTTTGCTGATCTAGGATTCGATGTTGATATAGGACCCCTCTTTCAGACGCCGAAAGAGGTGGCAAAGCAAGCTATTGAAAACGATGTTCACCTGATTGGAGCCTCTTCCCTGGCCGGAGGTCATTCCACCCTAATACCTGAATTGGTAGAAGAATTGAAAGAAATAGGGAGACCTGACATCCTAGTTGTGGCTGGAGGAATCATCCCTGAACAAGATCACCAAGAACTTTACGATAAGGGTGTTGTCGAAATATTTGGGCCCGGAACGATCATCGCTAAAGCCGCCATCAAGATTCTTGATCGATTAATGAAGGTTGAATAATAGCAAATTCAATAACTTTATTCAATTGATATTAATCAGACTTACTACTGGTTTGTAATAAACTATTGCCTACCACCAAAAAAACGCTAAACACATACCAATATGAAATACATCAAGTACCTGACATTTTGTATTGTCCTTGCCACCTCACTGACCTCTCAGGCACAATATCAAAAGTATATTGATAAAGCTGAAGATGCCTACAAAGATGGCGCTTATGCAGATGCCCGAAAGCAGATTGCTAAAATGCAGAAAAAGGTCACCAAAAAATTGGGAAACGAAAATCCCTATTCAGCCATTGCACTGATCAAAGAGGCCAAAATTGATGTAGGGCTTGGTGAGCTGGTGCATGTAATGCAACCCCTGCTTTCAGGAATTGAAATGAGTAAACAAGTGAATGGGGTCAACAGTGCTGAGCATGGCTTTGTCATGATGGAAGCTGCTGAAGTGTTGATCTCCTACGGGAACTTCAAATTAGCTTCAGTATACCTGCAAGAAGCCACTACTGCATTCGAATCTTCCAACTCGCTCATTGAAGATATCAAAGCTCAGCTTGAGGTCAAGAAGGCTCAGGTGCTGGCAGGAAAAGGCTTTTACAGTGAAGCTGTCAGCGTGGTAAACTCACAGGAAGACTACTTCTTGCAACGAGCACTGTCCACCCAGGGCGACAAGGACGACATAGAGAGGAGGAAAGAAGAATTTGCCCAGATGATGATCGCCAAAGCCAATTCGCTTCGAAAAATGGGAGACTACCAATCTGCCGATTCGGCGTTCATAGCAAATCTCAATTGGGTCGATGATCAACTTAAAAAAAGCCACCTATTGTGGGCTCAAAATGCTTTCTTAAACGCAAAGCTGCTCGAGGAGAACGGACTGGCTGTTGAAGCACAATCAAAACTTTATGAAGATGCTTACATCTGGGCGATTAGAAAATATGAACTGTCCCACAACACGGTTATGACCATGCAAGCTAACCTCATGCGGGCCTATTATTTGAATGGACAAAAGTCACGTCTGAAAATTACGCAGACGGATTTCAAGAAGTCGCTTAAAGAGTTCGATCGAACCAGTGTTTTCAACCTGGCTGAAGATAAGATGGATTTGACTTTTGATCTTGCTGATCAAGACATAAGCAGGTTAGAAAACAAAATCAATGCGATGCTGAGTGAAGATGTGATCCCTGAATTTCATCAGGAGCGGATTGAACTTCTTGAACTCGCCAAGCGAGTCGCATTGTATGCCGGATTTCATAAAA
>CAZQDI010000085.1:0-17427 GCA_964591785.1 uncultured Roseivirgaceae bacterium | reverse complement strand
TCAAAAAGACCCATGAATAACCGTCTGAATTAGAGCACGAATTTAGAATCGTTTTGGGACAAAAACTAAATATCCCAAAAGGATCAACTATTTAGACTGTTGCCTTCGATTTAATTGCTTTGAGAGTTTTCAATTTAGACCTCAACTCACCCAAAGTCTCTTTTGACAACTCCATGTAAATTCTGAAACTTTCATTAGCTACAAGTTCCTCACTTATGAGTAGTTCAAATGCTTTATTTTGTGAAGCTTTGACCTGCTTTATTCGCTCCACTGCTTCATTTGGTCTTTTCAGAAGCGGAATATGGTTTTTTGTGGTAATAAGATCCTCGTAGAATTCATCAATCCTATCCTTTTTCTTTTGTGCTTGCCATTTAGCTAAAGACACCAATCCACTCCATGTAGCAATAATCAGCGAGAGAATTACACCTCCGAGTTCTGCATATCGCTCTATGAAACTTGGCTCATCTCGTGCCAAAAAGCTCCTAGCTCCTTCATGAAGTGGAATGTTGAGTTTATCCTGATCAAAATCTTCCTTCATCCCATTGTAAAGTAGTGGATCAATGGCTGTGAATATTTGCCGGTTCCTAAGCATGGTGCGGGTAAAATCATTCACAGGGACTTCTCCCAGGCTAGATCTGACCATGACTACTAAATCAACTGAGAGGGTAACTACTGCGTTGTCTGTATGCCTTTTGTAGGCATTCTTTGGAATTATAAAGGGTGTCAGACGAGGATATTTTAGTGCAATACCTTCTACCAAAGACGAATTCCCAACTTCATCTGTAGTGTCAAAGCTGAATAGTTTGTAGCCTTCATATGTATCAAGCGATTCATCATGAAGCAGGTTTGTAAGCTCGACTACCACCTCTGCCTTTGCCATTTCAAAAGTGACATTGACGCGGCTCAAGTCAATCACAAAGAATTCGAAGAGATCCATCATTAGATTATAGGTCGGTGATTGCTCCCTGCCTATATAAATCGGTTTATCATAAATCAAATCATCAAAGGAATCGAGCGTTCTTTCTCCGCGATAGAAAATATGCAGTATTTCAGAGTATACTGAAAATACGGAATTTACGCCCTCAGTATAATTGATGTAATTTTCAACCAGGGCGAAGTCTACATCGCCCAGCATTAAGCTATCCAAGTTCTGATTTGTTCCATCACCTTCAATCAACACAACATCCGTATTGTAGTAAGTTTCCTCTAGAAGCTTTTCCATCCTCTTGGCGATTTCATGATTTGGGCCCTCATTGTTGTAAATAAATGAGAATTCCGTAAGTGTTGGATTGCAGGAAAAAGACAAAACAACCAGAATAAGAAGTCTAACAATACGATTCATACTGCATATTACGTATTCATTAAAAATAGTACTAATAAAAATATGTCTCATATTTGACAGTTGTCAATTTAATGCCTAGAGGTTCTTAGTGATGTTTTTGCGTTATTTTAGACCTACTTTTGCTCTCCAATCATAATCAGCAATTCCTAATGCGGAAAAAGATTTCTTTTAAGGATAAGGTAAAGTACCGTTTCGATAGCTTCGTCTCCCAGGGAACAATGTCCATGATCAAGGGTCTCGGTGTTATTACCCTAATTGTCATTACCCTTTTCGGAATAACACTTCTGGCACTTGGCCTGCATCCGGACCATGACATGAACTTCAATATTTTTGAGTCAATATGGGTGAATCTGACTCATGCACTTGACCCTGGAGTTCTTGGAAACCATGATGAGAACTGGCCTTTTCGGATGTTTATGTTGCTAACAACCGTTTTAGGTCTGGTCATCATTTCTACCCTAATAGGTCTGGTTTCGAATGGTATTCTTACCAAGCTTGAAGTGCTAAGAAAAGGTCGGTCTTTTGTAATTGAAAAAGACCATGTGCTGATACTTGGTTGGTCTTCCAAGATCTTTACAATTATTCCTGAATTGGTAGAAGCCAATGAAAATCAAAAGCGTGGTATTATCGTCATCCTTGCTGACATGGACAAAGTGGTTATGGAAGACGAAATCAAGGATAAAGTGGGTAACACTGGAAATACTGAAGTAATCTGCAGGACTGGAAACCCCATTGACGTTCATGATTTACAAATTGCAAATCCTTTTGATACAAAATCGATTATTATCCTAGATAAGGACAATGAAAACTCTGATAGTCAAATCATTAAAACCATAGTCGCAATTGTAACTAATCCGCAGCGCAGAAAAGAACCTTACCACATCACGGCAGAGATGGAAGACAAACGAAACTTCGATGTGGCAAAAATGGTAGGCGGTGATGAGGTTGAATTGATTCTTTCGGATGAGATTATTTCTAGAATTATGGTCCAAACCAGTCGTCAGTCTGGCTTAAGTGTGGTCTATCAGGACTTAATGGACTTCGATGGTGACGAGATCTATTTTGAAGATGCACCACAACTGGTTGGAAAGTCATTTAGGGAAATATTATTTGCCTATGAGGAGTCTTCGATTATGGGTATTCAGTACGCTGATAAGTCAGTGGAAATAAATCCACCGATGGATACCATGTTCAAGGAAGGTGACAAAGTAATAGGCATTACTGAAGATGATGATACACTCATACCAAATGTTAACAACCCTGGTGAACCTCATGAAAGCAAGATTGTGTATACGGAACCTGAGCCACAGGAATCAGAAAAAATCTTAATTGTAGGGTGGAATTCTCGGGCACGTTATATCATTAAAGAGCTTGACAATTATGTCCCAAATGGCTCATTGGTAAAGATTGTGTCAAAATTTGGCAACACAGAAAAGACCATTGAGAAGCTTAATGAAAATGTTGAGAACATCACGCTAGAGTTCGATACCCAAGACACGACAGATAGGGAAACCTTGGAAAGTATGCGTCTGGAACGATACGATTACATCATTCTCTTAAGTTATGTAGATGACTTCCCCATTCAAGAAGCTGACGCCCAAACCCTCATTACCTTACTGCACCTTAGAAACTTCACAGAAGTAAGCGGAAGCAAATACAAGATTGTGAGCGAAATGCTCGATATCCGAAATCGCCAATTGGCAGATATTACAAGTGCTGATGATTTTATCGTCAGTGACAAGCTAGTCAGCTTATTGATGAGTCAGGTAGCTGAAAACAAGTACCTGATGCGCGTATTTGAAGACTTGTTTGATGCAGACGGATCAGAAATCTATATTAAGCCTGCAAGGGAATATGTGCAAACTGGGATCGCAATGAATTTCTACACCATTCTAGAATCTGCTGCCAGAAAAAACGAAGTAGCTATTGGATACAGAATAATAAGTAAAGCCAAGACTGCCGACGAGCAATATGGAGTAGTGCTTAATCCTAAGAAATCAGATGAGTTTGAGTTGGGAGAGAACGATATGGTAATCGTTCTGTCTGAAGACTAAACCTCCCTCAGTGCTTCCCTGATTTGTTTCATTGCCTTTCTTCTGTAAATTCTGGTGCTATGGATTGGAGACTCAATTTTTCTTATGTAATCCAGAATATCTGACTTTTGATTTCGGTCCAGGCCCTGAACAGAAGAAAGAATTTCAGTGTCTAATTGATAATTCATCATGTTGTGGTTTATACAAGTGTAAAATATGGTCGGTGTATTGTTCAACTATTAAGAACGTTTTGCTATTGAGTTAAGTTGTTACGGGTGCAATTAATCCCTTCATAATCTTTCACTTGAATGTGTCATATTGTTTAAAAAACTCTATCTTCATATTAAACAATAAAACCCTTCAAATGTCTATTCACGATAAAGCGATCAATGAGTTTCTAAATGGGGTTGCCGCTAAAAACCCGAACGAACCAGAATTTTTACAGGCAGTCAAAGAGGTGGCAGAAACCATCATTCCATTCATTGAAGAAAATACCAAATATCAACATCAGAATCTTTTAGAGTGCATGAGTGAGCCTGAGCGCGTATTCATGTTTCGAGTGCCGTGGATGGATGATCAGGGACAAAGACAAATCAACCGGGGATACCGAATTCAGATGAACTCTGCCATTGGTCCATACAAAGGCGGTCTGAGGTTCCATCCAACAGTAAACCTTAGTATTCTTAAGTTTTTGGCCTTCGAACAAACCTTCAAGAACAGTCTTACCACATTGCCCATGGGTGGGGGCAAAGGAGGGTCAGACTTTAACCCAAAGGGAAAGAGTGAGAATGAGGTGATGCGCTTTTGTCAAAGTTTTATGACTGAACTTTCAAAGTACATTGGCCAGTTTACTGACGTCCCGGCCGGAGATATTGGAGTAGGAGCTAGAGAGATCGGCTATATGTTTGGCCAGTATAAGAGGGTTTCTGACGAATTTACGGGAGTTCTTACCGGCAAGGGGTTGCAATTTGGAGGTAGTCTCATTCGACCCGAGGCCACCGGATATGGATGTGTTTATTTCAGCCAAGAAATGCTGGCATTCAAAGATGACGGATTGAAAGACAAAGTTTGTACTGTTTCCGGCTCAGGTAATGTGGCACAATTTGCCATGGAGAAGCTAATTCAGAACGGGGCCAAGGTGGTGAGTGTTTCTGATTCACAAGGTTCAATTTACGACAAAGATGGAATCAACGATGAAAAACTCGCTTTCATCATGGAGCTCAAAAATGTTAAGCGGGGCAGAATCAAAGAATATGCTGAAAAGTTTCCATCCGCTGTATTCAGAGCGGATGAAACCCCATGGACCATTCCTTGTGACTTGGCATATCCTTGCGCTACACAAAACGAAATTCCTCTTGAAGATGCTGAATTACTGGTTCGCAATGGATGCCTGGGAGTGTTTGAAGGAGCGAACATGCCAACCACGGCCGACGCTGTCGAACTAATCAAATCCAAAAAATTGATGTTTAGTCCAGGAAAGGCTTCTAATGCAGGAGGAGTAGCAACATCTGGGCTTGAAATGTCTCAAAATTCCTTACGGCTTTCCTGGTCGCGGAATGAGGTAGACGAGAGATTGCGTAGAATCATGAAGGATATTCACCAGAATTGCGTAGATCATGGAAAGATAAGCAACGATTATGTTGATTATGTGAAGGGGGCAAATATTGCTGGTTTTGTCAAGGTTGCCGATGCAATGATCGCGCAGGGGATTGTCTAGGCTCTTCTTCAGAATCCAGTGTTTTGAATACCTTCAATCGATCCTGAAGCTTAACAGCAATCTCCGAAACTTTCCCAATTTGCCTGGTGAACTTTCCCATTCCTTCGGCAAGTTGTGCGGTAGAAGCCGCAGACTCTTCTGTACTGGCTGCAGTTTCTTCTGCAATCACTGTAACACCTTCAAACCGCTTCAGAATATTGGTAATGTCCACCTCTTGAGAACTTGTTGCATCCACAATTTTTCCTGCATCTGCTAAGGTTGCATTGCAAAATGCCATGATCGCTTTGAAGGTATCAATCGAACTACTCGCAACAGTTGCTGCACTCTCTATCTCATGATTGACACCACCCACCAATTGAGCTGTTTTTTCCGTATTTGCTAGCACTCCATCAATCAATTTTTCAACCTCGTTTGCATTGTTTTTGGAATTTTCTGCAAGCTTTCTAATCTCATCAGCGACCACCGCGAAGCCTCGTCCTGCTTCGCCTGCCTGAGCTGCTTCTATTGCGGCATTGAGGGCTAATAGATTAGTCTGATTTGCAATCTCTTTGATAATGTTCACTACATTGATAATACTATTAGAGAAGTCTTTCAACTCATCAATGGATTCTTTTGTCTCTAGTGAAGAGGTCATAACTTGATCAATCGTTGAGTGCAGCCTTTCAATCTGCTGCACCCCGTCCTCGCTCTTTTTATTACTTTGTTCAGCTTTGGTTCTCACCTCTTGTGCTAACCTATAGCTTTCTGTAGCTGTTGCCTTAATCCCTTCGATTAGTTCGAATGAAGCATCAATCTGGCTAACCTGCCTGTGGGCACCTGAACTTATTTCATTTGTAACTGCCGAAATTTCCCCAGTTGCTATGCCAAGCTCTTCGCTACTTTTCAGCATTTCTTTAGTAGAACTTGTGATCTCTGTCGAACTCCTCCTGATTTCACTCACTAGTTCCGTTAAACTATTGAGTGAATGATTTAAATTGTCGGCAAGTGCCTTACTATCGCCTAATGCTTCTTCAACGTATCTATCTTGCAAATCTCCATCTGACATTTTTGAAATGATTCTATTTAAAACTTCGTAAGGGGCAATAATGGAATCAAAAAGGCCATTGATAGATGATGCCAGTTGACGCCATTCTCCTTCCTTGCTGGTTAAGTCAATTCGGGCTTTGAAGTTTCCGGACTCCACTGCTTCTGAGATAATCAAGTTGGTCTCTTCAATGGCCTCATCTAGATTCCTCATCTGCGAAGTGAGCACATGATTCTGATTGCGCGCCTCTTGTGTTGCTTCACTAACCTTATTTTCGAGGAGAAGTTGCTGAGCTTTGATCCCTTTGACTCGCTGACGAAGCAATAGAATCAAAACAGATACCAATATAAAGGCAATTACAACCTTGAAGATGATCGTTTGCCACCAAGCCGGTCTTATTTCGATAGGAAGTGAGGCGATAGTATCCTGACTGCTGCCATCAATTTTCACCTGAAACTCGTAGGTACCTGGACTTAGATAAGCATAAGAAACAGTGCTTTCCTGTGTCTTTTTCCATTCATCATCGAGCCCCACAAGACGGTATTGATAATTGTAGGTGGGTGCAATTTCATCACTTAACGCAGAGTATAGGACCTCAAAACTGTTTTGGCTATGATTTAGGTCCACTCTGTCTGTCTTAAAAAATGACTTTCGGATTGCTAATTGTAGGGAATCTGAGACATTGCCTGTCAACCTAAAATCAGAAATATTTAACGCGGTCGAAGATGACCCAACACTCATTTGACCAAGGTCACCTATATAAAGACCTTCTCCGGCCACTAGGTACAGCTTATCATTGGCGGAGTTAATTCGCAAAATAGAATTTGAGATAAATCCGTGTTTCTTTGTGAAAGTTTCAAATACTTCCATCGTGTGGTTGAATCGAGAGGCACCATCATGGGTGGCAACCCATAAATTTCCTTGTGTATCTAATGCAAGATCTTCGACAATTAGACCTCCCAGGCCTTCTTCTTTTGCAAAAAGCTTAAAACTCCCGGTAGATTCATCCAGTCTTGCGACGCCTCCGTCAAATCCAATCCATACCTCTCCATGGGCATCTTCAATAACGCGTGTGACATTGCTTTTTGGCAGAGTCCCTACTTTGTTCTCTTCCTTTTGATAGTGCTTAAATATTCCATCATTGTAGACATCAAGGCCATTTTCCGTGGCAATCAAAACCCCACCGTCTTTCCTAGGGGCGAGATCGTTAATATTGTTATCAATGAGACTATTGTCCGAAAGTGGGTCTTTTTTTAAGTAGGTGAATTTTTCCGTGTCTTTATCGTAAATCGCAATTCCATTGCGTGCACCTCCCATCCATATTTTTCCCTGATTATCTTCTATTAGTGTTGGAATCTCTATGTCGTGTATCCCATTAGGATCATTAGGGTCCTGCACCAAGTGAGTAAAGGTTCCATTGCGGTAGTAATCTACTCCAGACCCAACCGTAGATAACCAAATAGTTCCATCACGGTCTTCAATAATATCACCAATACGTAGAGAGCTTACGCCTTTACCATCTCCTGAATCCGTAGAATAGCTGGCAAATGAGCCTTCTTTAAATGTCCCCAGCGCACCAGAAGAACTTCCAAACCAAACCGTTCCATCCTTAGAAATAGTGATCGCCTGGACGGTTGAAACAGGTATCATTCCCTGTGCCCTGTATTTGTTGTACGGATAAACCTGAATTGAGCCCTCCGAATACCGATTTACACCCCCTAGCGAATTGACAGTCCAGACGTTTCCTGACCTGTCCACCATCACTTCTTCGATATTGTCATTCTGAATGGAGGTCTGATCGAGGGGATCGTTACGGAACGCCTCAAACTTGCCATTGCTCATTTTATTGAGACCATCACCGTATGTAGCAATCCAAAGGTTGCCACTTTGATCTTCTGCAAAATTCAATGCAATGTTTCCGCTAATACTTGTTGGGTCTGTAGGGTCAGGAGCATAGCGCGTCACTTCCTCTGAAATCGGATCGATCTTATTAATTCCTTCGAGAATGATGGCCAGCCAAATCTCTCCCTTTTCGTCCTGAAAGACATCATGGATAAAGTTTCCTGAAATAGAGTTTTCATCAAAAGGGTCATTCTTGAATCTCCGGAAGCGACCATCTCCTAGGTGCTTGTTAAGGCCATTTTGAGTGCCGACCCAAAGATCGCCTGTATTGGATATAAGCAACGAGAATATTCGATTATCAGAAAGGGAAAACTCATCATCGGGATCATGGGTGTAAACTTTAATAGTCTCATGGTCATAATAGGCTAACCCCTCATTGGTAGCAAGCCATAATTCCTCTGAATCCTTGACTTGAACAATGTCTTCCACGTAGTTTCCTGGCAAGCTCAAAACCCCAGATGAGGCTACAGACAAGGACACATTAATAGATCCGTCTTTGACTTGAAAAGCTCCGCCCCCTGCAGTACCTACCCAGATGGATCCGTCAGAGGCTTGCATGATGTGCCGAATCATTAGCTCGGTCACCCCTGCCTTAAAGTTTTCTTCACTATAGGTGTAATTGAGGAAGGTATTGCCATCATACCTTTGAAGGCCTGCTTTCCCCCCAATCCAAATGAACCCATCTTTGTCTTGAAAGATGGCAAAATTGAACATATCTAAAAGTCCGTCTTCCGTAGTTAGATGGTCAAATTTTGCATTTGATTGTGCATACTGGAATTGAAATGCAAAAAGACAAATGCATAACAAGAGTATTCTGCTAAACATTGAACTAGCTGGTTTGGTAGTCGATAAATCTAATAAAGAAAAAAGACTATTTTCTAGGAGCTTTGTAACAAACCAAAACTCTGCACTCTTTTGTTGTGGTAAATAATGGTCTGCAGCGATTCAACTTCCCGCATTCCAGCATTCATTTTTTCATACAGCGATGTGGTAAGGGCGAACGAAACTCGTCCATCTTGAAATTCAAATAAGCCATCACCTCTATGCATCGCATAGTCTTTTGCAATGGCAGAGTCCATGCTGAAATAAATTATTCCTGAGGGCCTTAAACAAGCTTTTATGTTATTCCACATTTTCAAAAAATGTTGAGCGTTTTCTGCGAAATGGAGTACTCTACTTGCAATTACCAGATCATAGTCACCCAAAGCAGATAAATCATCGATTGATGTGGATTCAAACGAGACCGCTGAATTAGATAAATTCAGGGAGAGGTACTCTAAAAGGTGAATTTTAGATGAATCCATGTCTACTCCTTTGTAGGTATATCCATTGCGAATAAAAAATACACCGTTTCTTCCTTCACCACATCCAACATCAAGTACTTTCCCCTTTTCTGGAATGTTTCCCTTAAGAATTGCATCCATCAGGAAAAGGTCCATATCGCCAAAGTGATCATTTATTTCTGAGTTATTCAAAGTCGACAAAATCGAAAGAAATATATTAAATCGTGAAACAAGATTTGTAAATTACCGTTTTCGACAAAATCGAAAGAAATTAATTTATACTTAAATAAACGAAAAAACCTGGTAACCAATGAAAGGCACTAACCTCGGTGAATTGGAAGAACTCGTGATGCTATCTGTTGGCATATTGTATGATGACGCATATGGCCTAGCCATCCAAAAAGAAATTAAGGAACGATGCCAACGATCAATTACGATAAGTACGGTCCATTCTGTAACGAGTCGTCTCGAAGAAAAAGGATTCATAAAAGCACGATACGACGGAGCGACCCCCGAACGTGGAGGAAGACGGAAAAGACTCTTTACACTGACTTCTTCCGGACAGGCCGCAATCATTAAAATGAGGGAAATGCGTGAGGGAATGTGGAGCGCAATTCCAAAAGTCGCATTAGGTAATGGATAACAAACCTAAGATTCTATCCATAACCGGTGATCTGTTGGAGCGCTTTTGCAAGCCTTCAATTATAGAAGGAATACTCGGGGATTTGGAAGAATCATATTTTGAAAATAGGAAACAAAAAGGAAGTCTCAGAACCATAATTATTCACCTTTTTCAGGTACTTGGATTTTTGAGGCCACGATTTAAAAAAAGGTCAAAACACTCAAACATTGAAGCAATGCTCAAAAACTACATTACATCTACTACGAGAAATTTAAGGAAGCATAAATTTTATGCCTTTATCAATATTTTCGGACTTGTTGTTGGCATGACTGCGGGATTTATGATTCTGCAGTACGTCTATTATGAACTGTCGTATGACAATTTTTTTGAGAATAAAGAAAACATCTACAGAGTCCAAACGAACAGGTATAATAATGGAGAATTGGCTACTCAATGGGCTGCGGGATGTGCTGGAGTAGGAAATCACCTAAAAGAAGATTTCCCGGAAGTTGAGGACTTCGTCATTATGCACTCTAGTGGTGCGCAGATTTCTTTTGAAGAAGATTATTTTCAACTGACACATCCATACTATGCAAGTGCAAATTTCTTCGAGTTTTTCTCAGTGCCTTTACTTCAAGGGGTCGATAGTCTTGTCTTGAAAGATCCTTGGACGGTGGTGTTAAGTAAATCTTTGGCTAAAAAAATATTCGGTGACGAAAACCCAGTAGGTAAGAGAATTAAGCAAAATGATGCTACAGACTTTACAGTAACAGGTGTTTTCGAAGACTTGCCTGAGCGGTCACATATGAAATTCGATTTACTCTATTCCTTCGAGTCATATGTTCTTTTTACCAGCCCAGAGGCGAGGACTGCCTGGCAGTGGGATGGTTTCCTAAATTATATCTCATTGCATCCAGGCACTGATCCAGAGGATTTTTCTCAGAAGTTTCCTGACTGGATCATAGAACGAGAGGGCGAAGAACTTGAACAGTATAATGCAGGAATGGATTTCGTTCTTCAGCCCCTGGAAAAAATCCACCTGATTTCGAATTACATTGCTGAAATAAAGACAACAGGAAACGAAAAGACCACGTACTTTCTGTTGATCATCGGCTTGTTTGTATTATTTATTGCCTGGATCAACTACATCAACCTAACAACCGCCCGGGCACTCAATAGGGCCAAAGAAGTAGGAATACGGAAAGTGCTAGGTAGTTACCGAGCTCAACTCGTCTTCCAGTTTATGTTTGAGTCCTTCGTCTTGAACCTCTTATCTTTTTTGATTGCCACGATTCTTGTGCTGTTGGTATTCCCTAGCTTTAATGACTTTGTTGGAAGAAGTGCGCTGTATTCATGGCCAGATTCTCCAGTTTTTTGGATCGGCCTGGCTTCACTTTTTATTGCTGGTTTTTTTCTATCTGGATTTTACCCCGCATTCGTCCTCTCCAGGTTTCGACCGATCACTGTTTTGAAAGGAAAATTTTCAGGAAGCACAGGAGGCAACACGCTGCGGAAAGGTTTGGTTACATTTCAATTTTTAGCCTCGGTCATCCTCATTACCGGAACGTATGTAGTATACAAACAAATGAATTACATGCAATCGCAGGACCTAGGTGTCGATATCAATCAGAAAATGATCATCCATACCCCAAACTTTAGTAGTGATTCCGTTTCAAATATCAAGGATGCCTACTTCAAAAACATCCTGGACGGAAATCCTTCTGTGTTGAATTATGCTTTATCGACCGAAATACCGGGAAGAAAAGCAGGTTGGAATGCAGGAGGTATTCGGTTGATCAACGAAACCGAGGCAGAAAGCAAACAATATCGAATCATTGGCTGTGATGATCAGTTTATGGAATTCTATGGCATTGAAATGTTGGAAGGCAGAGGGTTTGATCGAACCTTTGGTGCTGAAGAAGAAAACGTCTTATTTAATGAGGCCGCCATTGACGCTATTGGTTTTGCCGATCCGTCAGAGGCAATCAACAAGAAAATTTTCTTCTGGGGAGATACGTTCAATATCGTCGGCGTAGTGAAAAACTACAGGCAAGAGTCACCAAAAAAGGCTTTTGATCCTTTGATTTTCAGGTATTTTGAATCTCCCGGAGGATTTTACTCGATAGATATAAATTCAAGTAATATGAGAAACTCAGTGGATGAGATTCAAGCAAACTGGGAACAGGCTTTTGGAAATAAGATTTTTGATTTCTTTTTTCTAGATTCTTTCTATAACGATCAATACAAATCAGAGGTCCAATTTGGATCTATCTTCGGTCTCTTCTCGATCCTTGCCATTTTGGTGGCTTGCCTTGGTTTATTCGGACTTGCTTCTTACATCACAAATTTGAGATCAAAAGAAGTTGGAGTGCGAAAAGTGCTTGGAGCAACCTTGAATCAGCTGCTCCGGTTATTAACATGGGATTTTATAAAATTAGTCTTCCTATCAATAGTAGTGGCAATACCGCTCAGCTGGTGGTTCTTAAGTAGCTGGCTTGACGATTTTGATAATCGTATTAGTCTTGGGATTGACTCTTTTTTGATCCCAGCAATCTTCACCTTGCTTATTGCCCTTGCGACGGTATCCTGGCATACGCTAAGAACAGCGAGGCTAAATCCGGCCGAGACTTTGCACGACGAATAATTTAATAAGGACGGTGGATTTTGATTTCCCTTCGGAATCCACCGCTCATTTGATCCTTTGGGATAATCACGGTCAATAATTGGTCCTCATACTCGGCTGTAATTTCATCTATTACTGCATCAGTGGATAATTGGAACATTCCAATTACATTGGGTACGTTCACGTCTTTTACCTCCATTTGATGAAAGATCATTAGCATCTCATTGTTTATTTCTACCTTCAAATCATTGGGATCGACTGAGGGCATTGTTACTTGAATTTTGTAATGGTCTCTTTTTTTTACAGTAGTAAATGTTGGGTAAACAGTACCTCCATTTACTGTATTTATGAAATCAGCTGTCCTTGCCAGGTTCTTCGAAAGTTCATTGTTAGTCTTCATCACGTTCCTTTTAGGCAGTAACGACTTCAAAAGCCGTTCCATATGCAATTAGTATATTTTAACAACTGCCATCATGTCTTGACGAAGCGCTAAACAAGACAAAATGGCTGGTCAATGACTTAATATTTCACCTCGAAAGGGAAACATTTCTAATTGCAGGGTGTCTTTGAACCAGTAACGAACTCAAATTTTTCAATTACATCCAATACTCAAAACGACTTAAAATGAAAAGGATCCTACTGCTTTCAATTCTGGCATCGGCCAGCTTATCATTATTCAGCCAAAATTCCAGACCTAAGACACTCATCGGCAATGACCCTGAAGAAATTTCGGGGTTTGGTGGGGTATTATTCTCAATCACAACCATCGATGGAAGTTTGTCTACCCTCACTGGAGGGGGCGGCGCTGTGCTGTTTGACAACACCTTTTTTATTGGAGGGTATGGTCTAGGGCTTACCGGCAACAAAGAGCAAAACATAAATGGGAGCAACTATTCCAGCAGTTTTCGTCACGGAGGGTTTTGGATGGGATACAACATTAACCCCTCAGACCTCATTCACTTCGGGGTTGATACCAAATTGGGTTGGGGTAGTGTGGTCACAAAGTCAACGGCTTTGACAGAAGAAGAATCTGATGATGTATTTGTATTCAGTCCGTCTGGATTTGTGGAAGCAAATATCAGTTATTGGTTCAAAGTAAATGCAGGCATTGGTTTCCAAAAAACAATTGGAGTCGACAGTGAATTTTTCAAAGCATCTGATTTTGATGGCCCAACTTTTAACATTTCATTGCTGTTCGGCTGGTTCAATTGATCAAAAATCCACTAAATTTCCGATAAACAAAGAATTAGCAAGTAACATCTGATTCCTTTACTAACCTACATTTGACGATCATGGATTCATCGAACAGAAAAAGAGCCATTCTTGGAATAATACTCGTATTGATTGGAGCAATATTTCTCTTAGACAACTTCGGTTTCGCCATTGACCTTCCCTGGTATATATTCCGTTGGCCAATTGTTTTCATCATCATCGGAACAATTAACCTATTCTCGGGTAATCCAAGACCGGCTCTCTTATTTTTTGGCCTTGGCATCCTTTTCTACTTGAATCTTTTCAACATACTCGAGATCAGGGATTTCTGGCCGGTCGTCTTAATTATTGTGGGATTAACGTTCATTTTTAGGAAAAAGACCATCATTAGGTCCTCAGAAAACAAAGAAGATATTTTTGATGAAGTCGCAATTTTTGGAGGAACTGACAAAAAGTTCATTTCAGAAAGTCTCAAAGGGGGTAAAATCGCTACCGTGTTTGGTGGGTCCAATATTGATCTAAGAGGATCGAAGATTGAAGATGAAGCGACTATTGAACTTTTTTGCATGTTTGGTGGGGTGGAGATACTGGTTCCAGAAGATTGGAAAGTCAATCAAAATGCCACCGCAATTTTTGGAGGAGTCAGTGATGAGAGGGCTAATATTAATGCAGATACTACGACAACATTAAATATTAGTGGATTTGTGATGTTTGGTGGGGTGGAGTTGAAGAATTAGAAAACCAACTTAGCTAAGTAATAAGTCCCCAATACAAAAAGTAGAAACCCTGGAAGTTTGTGTACCAGGAGCTTATTGTCTGCAATCTTAGTAAATCGTTTACCCATAGCATCTACCGTGAGTAGTAGGCAAAAAGTGCCTGATGAAAGACCTACCAAATACATCCAGTATCCCAGATTGGTTAGTTCAACCAATACATCATTTTCCAGGTAAGTGGTTATGGCCAGCCAAAAAGGGATGGTCATAGGGTTTAGAAACCCCAAGATCAACCCTCTAGCAAATCCATGCCTCCCCGTTAGCTTGGTATCTACCTTTATCGACCCCGACGTTGATATGGAAAAGATGTTCCAAAGGCCCAAGCCAATCAGAGCTACCGCAGTAATAATACGGAAGTAGTTTGCAACTTCAGGGTGAGTATTAAGGAACAAGTGAAACTGAACTGTCACTCCAGCATAAGCGAATTCGACGAGAGAAGCTGCCAACGAAAAAAACAATGCAGCCCTGTGCTTTTTGAGAATTGAAAGCTGCATGACAGAGACATTTACTGTCCCCGGCGGGATCGACCCTATATAACTAATTAGAAAGGCAACAATAAGTGTCTGAGCGATCATCTAGGAAGCTAGGATCCGATTATAGTTTTGATGACTTTTCCATTTCCTGTACCCTCTTGAAAAAGTCCAATAGGCAAATCCTCGTTTTTTATTTTCCGCGCTAATATCAGCCAAAACGCGTAAATGCCAAAGAATGTCTTTGTATGCTTTTATGAGGGGATATCCAGTATGATAAATGTGACCAGGTTCGGCTCCTGCACCATTCAATTCAATAATCTTAAAATTTTTAAGTTGAGAAAGGTCCTGATAGGAATTGCACCGAAGATCAAACCTCCCAAAATAGAATTCAGGGATCTGCTTGGCTAGTTGATCAAACGCACTATTTAAGGAATCTGATATCTCATGATTATCATTGAGGAATTGTGTGCCTCGACAATGATTGCCAATTGGCTCAACCAAAACTTCTAATCCGAATTCCGGAATAAATTCTCCGTGTTCTTTCAAAAACTCACTCTGTAAATTGGCAGTAAGCAGAGCACGTTCGTTCTTCAAAAGCAGTTTTTCGATACTTGTCTGACCGTCCCCGGTAATGGTAAGAAATTTTTTCCTTACGATTGAGGTGATCCTTCCCTTCTCCTCCCCTGGAACTCTCACGTAAAAAACACCAAGCTCCAATGGATAAGCGACCAACTCCTGCATCAAAAAGTCAACAGGACAGTTTACCGAATAATCAAGCAGTTCATCATGATTTTCGATTTTTTGGACCCATATCCCTCGTTCCCCAATATTTGGTTTAGCGATCAAAGGATAACCAATGTGTTCAGCCCGTTCTTTCGCATGCCCAGTATCCCCTTTGGCTATTAAGTAGGTCTTTGGAATGAAATTTTCAGGGATGAGGTCGTAGATCTCTGATTTCTTCTCACCAAACATACCTCCAAAATCAATTGTTGGGTTGGAGGCAGTAAAAAAGAACAAAGACCGCCGTTTTATTGCCAGCCATATGTAGTAAAAATAGACAGGGAAGTACAACAAGGAGAAGGGCCAATACTCCCATTGAGTGAGTCGAACCCAAAACTTTTTCATAGGGAATTACTGTTCTTTCTGTTCCGATCGGAAACGGATCGTAGAACTTGCAACGCCAAAGTGCTGTGGCAAAGCAATGTAATTTAGTGACTGGTTGATCGCAATTTTCATTAGGGCCATATGATGAATTGCATGTTCAATATTATATGCCAATTCTCGAAAATAGCTACTTTTCATCATTTGATTTTGTCCATCAAACTGTGTGTAATTTGCTTCAAAAACCACTTCAAAATCTTCGTGATTATTTGAAAGAAAAACAATAATTGACTGGATTACACTTTGAGCTAATTTCTTATCTGTTTCGATAAGTGTATCATGCTTGCGATTATCGTAGTTGATTAACTTTTCATTCCTGGCATCAAACAAGCAAATAAAAAATTCCAACGTATGCCTCACATGCTGGCCCAATGTGGAGCCGCTCAATTCAGTTAGTGGTCTTGAAAAATCCTGTTCTGTACACTGATCAATTATATGATCCAATTGATCTAGTAACTCCTTAGCTGAGGTATTTAGCATAACTAATAATTAGTTTAAACTTACGTAATATGCCCATAATGGGTCAAAATTATTTGAAGAAATGTTTTATCAATGACCTTTCTCCAGTAAGCTAATCGCATTCCATATCAAATTGGGTTCATAGCCTTTGCTCGCCAGATAGTTTACCGTTTTTGACTTTCGCTTGATTGTTTCTTCTGAAGAATGCTTTTCCCATTTTTTTCTGGCCAATTCACGCAGTCTGTGCAGATATTTCTCGTGATCTATGCGCTCTAATGCTCTTTCAACAACTTCCTGTGAAATTTTATGGCCATGAATATTTGCCTTAATTTTTTGTTTCCCCCAGGAGTTAAATTCAAACTTATCATGACAGAAGGCATTTGCGAAGCGTTGCTCATCTATATAGTTAAGATCGATTAATTGGTTGGTAATCTCATTTGCCTCGAATAAGGGAACTCCCCAGGATTTTAGTTTCTCCATCACCTCGTTCGGTGAGCGCTCACGAAGTGCACAAAACCTTCCAGCTCGTTCTTTTGCTTCCTTCACACTGAGCTTCACAGCAACTGCTATTTTTCGGCTAAATATCCTTTACGCTTCAGGACAGTCTCAATAAAACGAACTTCGTTATCATTGTTAAACAACTTAAAGGGGAGATGAACAAGTTGGGCTTTGCTCATAAAAAAGGTAAAAGCTTGCTTGCCTTTTTTTGCACGTTTGATTTGATCCCACTTCAAAGGCATTCCTTGCTTGGAAGCGCCGGACTGTGGGATCTGGACGATGCCGCATGGCAAGCCGTGCAAGAT
>CAZQDI010000084.1:0-17467 GCA_964591785.1 uncultured Roseivirgaceae bacterium | reverse complement strand
CCTACTTTCAATCCTTGAAGGGCAGTTCACTAGTGAATATGCACCAAACAAGCTTGCAACGTAAAGGGAAACTGGTCGATTGTAGATAATAGTTGGAGGTGCGCGTTGAATCAACTCCCCTTTGCGAATCACTAGAACCTCGTCGGCCCATGAAAGAACATCTTTTGGATCATGTGCAACCAGTACAAAGGTGAGTTCAAGGTCCTGTTCGAGTTCATCAATTACTTCTCTGATTACCTGCTTATGATTAAAATCAAGATTGGAAAATGGCTCGTCCAGGAGTAAAACTTGAGGAGCCATAAGCAATTCTTTAGTCAAAGCCACACGTTGCTTTTCACCTCCTGAAAGCGCCCTGGTATCCCGATCAAGCAACTGAGTGACTCTACATGCTGCATAAACAGCTTCTGGGTCTTCTACGCTGATTTGTTCCTGCCTACTCAGGAAATCACGCACAGTTATGAACTTCGGGAGTTCATAGTGCTGCGATAAATATCCTACCTCTACGTAACCCGGTACCAGCTTTCGGTCAGGCCCGTCGATCTTTTTACCACGAAAAAGTACTTCTCCTGAGTCAATTTCAGATAGCCCCGCAAGAGTCTTCAGCAATGTGGATTTCCCGGATCCCGTTTCGCCTACAATTGCCAATCGATCTCCTTTTGAAACCTTGAAAGAGATGTTACTGAGGATCGAAAGATCTTGACTTGTTTTTGAGATGGAATTGGCTTCAAGAAGTGTGCTCATGAAAATTGATTGCGATTTAGTCTCAAGGTTAACTATCAAAAACCCTACTGGTTATAAATAGTCAAAAACTACTCCACTTTTTGAGGCTCAAAATCTTCAAGTAATATGCATTTGAGAGCCATTTCTTGCATCTCGACATCGGGATGAAATAAAAACGGTCCTGGGATTTACCAGTTCAAAGAGCATGTCAAAAAGTAATTATGCAATACCTCAACAACTTTTATCCGCTCATTTTGCTCGTTACGATTTGCGCTGAAGCTGTTCCAGAAGCTTCTTGTCTTTCGCTGGCAGCTTCAAAACTACCAAGTCATAACTGTGATCAATGAGATGGTGAAGTACCTTCTCAGGCACGCTTCCATCCATATCCACGGAGTTCCATTGCTTCTTGTTCATATGATATCCTGGCCTGATCGAGCCGTCATATTGTTCTCTAAGTTCAATCGCATATTCGGGATCACATTTGAGGTTGATAAATTCAAACCTTGAAATACCTGACAATGCAAACATCTTACCCATTACCTTGAAAACCAAGGTGTCGGGGCCGAACGGGGTTTCTTCAGTGGTTCCTGCTTTGGACAGGCAATATTCGCGATACTCTTCAATATTCATTGAAACGAGTATACAAGTTTTAAGCTACAAAAAAGGTACTTCTTCAATAATTCTATTTCACGGCTAAATAAGAAGTACTTGCATGTATTTATATTTTGATCAATCTAAAAATTATATTATGCCAATTCTAATTTATATTTTTGTGCACTATAATAAACTTCATGAAACGCCACACCTTAGTTCTTCTGATCGCACTATTGCAGGGCCAACTGGCCCTTGCGCAGCGTATTGAAGGTGTGGTCCAAAGTCAAGGTGAAGCAATCATTGGTGCTACCGTCCAGCTCCCTGACTTAGAGGTGGGAGTCATTACAGATCAAAACGGAAACTTTTTTCTACCAGATGTTGAAGCAGGATCTCATCAACTCGAGATCAGGTCGGTTGGATTCAAACCTTTCCAAATGACGGTAGGGGTTCCTTTGGCAAAGCCGATCATCATTGAACTGGACGAAAGTACACTTTCCATGGAAGAAGTGGTTGTCACGGGCACACTTCAACCGACATTTGTTTCACAATCTCCAATAAAAGTGGAAGTAGTGACGGCCAAATATTTAGGTACCTATTCTCCTTCCGCCGCCACCAGCGTAGTGGAAGGGATTTCCTTAGTGAATGGAGTACAGGAAGTCGTGGCTTGTGGGGTATGTTTTACCAATAGTATCTCTATTAATGGCCTGCCTGGGCCATATACGGCCGTCTTAATGGATGGTGCACCCATTTATGGCAATCTAGCCTCAGTCTATGGGCTTAACGGGATTCCGAGTATGATCATTGACCGATTTGAAGTCATTAAAGGGCCCAGCTCCACACTCTATGGTTCGGAAGCTGTTGCCGGTGTGATTAACATTATCACGAAAGATCCTGAAGATCAACCCAACGCCTCAATCGACCTCATGGCAACCTCTCATTTTGAAAGTTTTGGCAACCTTGCCGTTACTCCAACTATTGGCAAGACTAGTGGCTTTTTGGGTGTCAACTACGCTTACATCAATGATTTTGACGATGATAATGGAGATGGATTTGGAGATAACATCAACCTGGACCGGATTTCTCTTTTTTCCAAGTGGAATATCTTCAGACCTTCCGGAAAGAAGTTCACATTGAGCGGAAAGTACTATTACGAAGACCGAAGAAATGGTGTTGAAGAGTTCCTAAGTAATCGAAATTACAGGGAGTTGAGAGGAAATGACGAAGTGTATGGAGAAAGCATCTACACTAACCGCTTCGAACTATTTGGATCATACGTATTCAATACATCTTACAATCTTAAGCTTGATTATTCGATAAGTGCACATGAACAGGATAGTTTCTACGGTTCGGACTTTTACAAGGCTTCCCAGAACATTTTCTTTTCCAATTTAATGTGGAACCAGTTGCTGGGCCGTCATGGAATTACTGCAGGTCTTACCTCCCGTTACCAAATGTATGATGACAACACCATTGCGACTTCTAGCGGGGCTGATTATCAATTCATCCCTGGGATATTTGTACAGGATGAATGGGAGTTCAATGAGAAGATAACCGCATTAGTAGGAACACGATTGGATCACTTCGAAGAACACGGGTTGATCTTTGCGCCTCGGTTTAGCCTAAAATATAACCCCAGCCCTTGGACCTCCGTCAGGTCTAACTTTGGAACCGGTTTTCGTATTGTAAACTTATTTACTGAAGACCATGCGTTTGTTACCGGACAGCGAGAGGTGGTGATCGAAGAGGCACTTGAGCCCGAAGAGTCTTACAATGGATCTCTTAACGTCAATCATTTATATACCCTTGGAGAGGCTCAGGGAATGCTGGACATCGATGTGTTTTATACCTATTTCACAAATAAGATCACACCTGATTACGAGTCCGACGGAGAGATCAGGTATGCCAATACCCGTGGGTTTGCAGTCAGCAAGGGCATTGGAATGAATTTACAACATGAGTTTCTATTCCCACTTTCTTTCAATCTGGGGTTTAATTATCAGGTGGTGACTGAGACAGAGAATGGACAGAAACGTGATATTGAATTTGCCCCCAGTTGGACAGGAGTCTTCACAATAAACTATAAAATTAGGCCATGGAGTACGTCGATTGGCTATTCATCCACACTAACAGGACCAATGGCACTTCCGGAAGTTTTTGATCTCGATGACAACGGAAACTTGCTTACGAGTTCAAGACCAACCCAATCAAGTACATTTGGAGTCCATAACATCCAGATTTCAAAGAACCTGCCAAAAGGACTTGCCATGTACGGAGGTCTGAGAAACATTTTTGATTTCGTCCAGCCTTGGTCCCCATTAACAGGGGCAAATGATCCCGATAGTAACCTTGGCTTCAGCAATCGTTTTGATACCTCTTATGCCTATGCACCTATTCAAGGAAGAGAGTACTACCTAGGCATAAAATGGGATCTTCAATGATCTAGATCAATTTATTTTTTTTCGTAGGTATAGACGTGCCCGGTCCCTTCACATAGCCTACAAGGCTCCCCTTTTTTTAATCGTCCGTCTTTGCAACCTGGATTTGAACAGCTTCTTTTTACTCGTTTCATATTTACTGATTGAATCAACTTTGATGCCAGTATAAAATTAGATTTGAAAGGGATTCTTTGAAATACCCAAAAACAGGTAATTTTCACTACCCATTTTGGTAATTGACAATGTATTAACTCTCGGCTTTATCAATTATTGCGTGCCTTTACTCATCCCTAAGCCCAAGTGCAGGGTTTCGCTTCGCAGCTTTTACACTTTGCAGACTTACAACGCCGATCGCGATCAGCAATAGGGCCGTTCCGCCAATAAGAAATGCGTCCCAGAAAAATGGAATACTATAAGAAAAATCCTCTAACCACCTATTCGCCAAGTACCATCCAATGGGGGTGGCAATCAGTATCGAAATTCCTATTAATTTAAGATAATCGATTGTCAGCAGTCCAAGAATAGATTGGATCGAAGCCCCAAGTACCTTTCTTATTGTGATTTCTTTTGTCCTGGTTGATATGGAGTAAATCGTCAATCCGGTCAGACCTAAGCACGCAACGATGATTGCAAAAACAGCAAATGACATAAATATGGTCCTGGTCCTGATCACCTCTGAATACATCGCCTCAAACTCTTGGTCGAGGAAGCTCATGCGAATCGTTTGATTTGGATTCATTCGCTCCCATTCTCTTTCAATTTTGTTCACCGCAAAAATCATATCCTCCGTTTGCAATTTTACCGTCAGAAGGTCTGCATAGGTTCTTCGAGCAATCATCAGTGGTCTGACCTGCTCACTCAAGTGATCGTAATTGAAATCCTTCATTACTCCTACAATTTTCCATTTGCGCCAGTTTTCAATCTCAGCATCGATGGGGTGATCTAATCCTAAATCCTTAGCCATTGATTCATTGATGACGACTGAAATCGAATCACCAGTTCGATCATTGCTAAACGCACGGCCTTTGATGATTTCAATTCCAAGTGTCTCGAAATAATCATCATCAGCCCCCCAAAATTGTCCTCCAATTCCATCATCGAGATCTCGCCTTCCTCCCTTCCAAAACATATTTCCGTCTCGGCTGGTACCTTCTACTGGTAAATAATTGCTGAAGCTTGCACTCACTACCTCTGGGAATTGCTGGAGGGATTCTTTGAACGTCAACATTCCATCTTCCATTGGACTCAATCCTTTTACCATGAGTATCTGTTCTTTGTCATACCCCAAATCCTTGGCCAGAATGAAGTCCATTTGTTTGTAAACAATTAATGCTCCTGCTATCAGAAACATGGAAATTGCAAACTGGAATACCACCAGGACGCTTCGGATGGTGGAGGTGGCTCCTTTCCCCGATTGCTGAGTCTTGCCACCCAAAACTGCAATGGTCTCAATTCCGGATAGGTAAATTGCAGGATAAACTCCGGAAATGAACCCAATAGTCAATGTAAAAAGAAGCATTACTAAATAAAAAGAGGGGTCCCCTAATGGTAACTCGATAACCTCACCAATTACTTGATTGAAAAGTGGTGAAGCCAACAACGCAAGGAGAATTCCTAGCACTACAGAGAAAAAACTGAGGATCATCGCTTCGATCAAAAATTGATGCACGATTGCATTTCTTCCAGACCCAATCGCTTTTCTCAATCCAATCTCCTTAGCACGCTGGGCACTATTAGCTGTAGCTAGATTGATAAAATTCATGCAGGCCAACAGCAAGATAAAAATTGCAATGGCTCCAAATATTGAGACAATTTGGATGTCTCCTAGTGGAATAAAGTCATGGATATCCTTCGAATAGAGATAGATGTCCGACACATGCTGCATTAGCAGTGTATTGTGCTGTTCAATAATGTCAGCATAATTCGGATCATTTTCACGTTCGTATGCTACAAAGTAGTTATCATGAATGCTCTTTAATTTCTTTCTAAAAGCATTCACGTTCGTGTCATCAGCAAGCTTGATGTACGTGACATAGTTATAGCAGCACCAATTGGTCTGCTCATTTCTCCAAAACTCCTTTCCGGTAAGGGTAAAAAAGAAGTCAACCGAATTCAGATGTGAATTCTCAAGGTCTCGAAACACTCCCTGTATCATGTAAGGGTTTTCAACATCTTCATTAATAAAGATCGTCTTACCCACCGGGTCTTCATCTGGAAAGTACTTGATCGCTTTTGATTCAGAAATAATGATAGAAAATGGTTCTACAAGCGCAGTAGTCTTATCCCCATGCACAAAATCAAATGCAAGAAAGTCGATGATGGACTGATCTGCGTAACCAAATTTTTCCTCGAAGATGCTTGTCTCATTATCGGCAGGTCTGAATAAATTTCCTCCTGCATCTCCAAACCCATCAAAAACAAGAATTCTGCCTGAATCTTCTATTTCAGGATAATCCTTCTTCAGCGATGGAGCCAAAATTGGGGGTACAGAGGAACTTTGGTAAGGCCTTTCCGGTCTTTCGCTTTTATAGATGACCTTGTAGATAGGTGCATCGGATAAATGCTTATCGGTTTTTAATTCTCCGATGACGAAGAGTGCTATTAGTAGACTAATAGCAATCCCTATGGCAAAACCTCCAATTTTGATAAAGGCATTAACCTTGTGCTTCATCATATCTCGGATTGCCACTTTTGAGTAGTTTGAAATCATTCCCATTGTATTGAGTTTTTGAGTTTGAAATGGTCTTTTTATTAGGCTCGGCCGCATCAGTTTAAATACTTCCCTTGCATACAGATAATTGGCCTTTGCTCTAGAGTAATGCTCTACATGTAACTGATATTCTTCGAACATATCCCCCTCTACCTCCTCGACATATTCTGCCCTTAGGAAACATTTGATGACGTTGATTGGCCATCGAGGTGGAAACTTTACCTCCTCATGCAAAGGCATGGTAAGGTTTTTCAACTTGAAGAATCGATTTCCACAATGATGAGCGTATATCTTTGATCTCATTAAGAACCTGCTCTCCAACTTGGGTCACCTCGTAAATTCGTTTTCTTTTTCCACCACGGATCTTTTCGGCTTCACCCCAATGGGAAGTCAGAAATCCTTTTTCTTCCATCCGCTTCAAAGCAGACTGGACCGAGCCAACACTCAAGGTTTCATTTAACCGACTTTCAAGTTCTCGCTTGATGCCTACTCCAAATGCTTCCTCTTTCAGAACCAATACGGTAAGCAACACCAACTCTTCAAACTCCCCTAGTTTAGTTTTCTTCATAATACAATATCATTCGTAATTGCAGTAAATATAAAACTTTTATATTATTCGTAATTGCAGTAAATATGTTTCATTTCTCTGGGAAAAGAGTTGAAAAGTAAGTTTTACTGCTTAGAAAGCACCTTTAGCTTAAAAAACTGATCAAAACGCCTGCGGCAACTGCAGAGCCTATCACTCCTGAAATATTGCTGGCCATGGCGTACTGCAGTAGATGATTGTTTGGATCGTGTTTCAAGGCAATTTCATTAGCGACCCTGGATGCCATGGGCACTGCACTGAGCCCTGTAGCTCCTATCAGCGGATTAATTTTCTTCGCAGAGAATAGATTATAAAGCTTTACTGCAAAAATTCCTCCGGCTATGGAAATAGCAAAGGCGATAAATCCTCCAACGATGATCAAAATCGTTTCCGATTTCAAAAAAGCTTCGGCGGTCATGGTAGCACCTACAGCCAATCCCAGGAAAATAGTTGCTGAATTCAAAATCGTGTCTGAAGCTGCACTAAATAGCCTACTCGTGGACGCACCTATTTCTTTGACCAAGTTTCCAAAAAGCAACATTCCGACAAGTGGAACGGAAGATGGAACCAACAATGACACCATGGTCCCAACCCCAATTGGGAACAGGATCTTCAATGTTTGAATATCCATAATGGCCTTCTTGGAGGGAAAAAGCTTGTCTTGCTCTTTCATGTTGATCTGAAGTTCGCTTTTGGAGGTAGTAAAACGAACAACAAAAGGAATAATGACCGGGACCAAGGCCATGTAGGAATATGCCGCAATGGCAATGGGACCCAATAAATGTGGTGCCAACTTGATAGTAGTATAAATGGCCGTAGGACCATCTGCACCACCAATAATGCCGAGAGCGGCCGCTTCCTTGGAGGTAAAACCGATTAGAACGGCTGAGATCAATACCGTAAAGATTCCAATCTGTGCCGCAGCCCCAAAAAAGGTAAGCCGAAGATTACGAAGCATGGGACCAAAATCCGTAAGAGCACCAACGCCCATGAAGATTATTGGAGGTAAAAGTCCTGTCTTAATCAAGGCATAGTAGAGGTAATTCATGATGCCATGCTGACTCGCAATTTGATACAAAGTCAATGATTCATCTACCTTTACCACCCCCATTTGTCCTCCTGGAAAATTCGCCATCAACATCCCAAAGGCAATTGGAACCAGTAGCAATGGCTCATATTTCTTCTTGATTCCCAAGTACAGCAGGAAGAAGGCTATCAATAGCATCAGCACAATTTGAGGTTGGTTGATCACATCCTCAATTGCAGTCATTTGGTACAGTTTCTCAAATAGATCCAACGGCCTCAGTTTAATTTGTACAGCACATCTTCATCATAGACGTCATCTCCATTCTTAAAGCAAACTTCCAGTACCGTTCCGTCCACTTCGGACTTGATTGCATTGGAGACTTTCATTGCTTCGATGAAACATACCACATCCCCTGCCTTGATCATATCTCCCACTTTGATCTCCTTATCTCCACTGTCTTTGGTCGAATAGATTTTTCCTTCAAGAGGAGCAACAATTGTTTTGGAGGCTCCATTGGAGGAAGGCACCACTGGTTCTTTTTTATTATCCAGGGCTACGTTCTGCTCAGCCATATCATCATAACTGACCGTAACCGCATATTGCTTTCCTTCCACCTCAATAGTCAGGTGCTTTGGGTGGTTAACTGATTGTAGTTCTTTTGTCTTTGACTGGTCTGCTTCAGTAACCGCTCCTCTCCTCTTAGCGAGGTCAATTTCAAAGTCTTTCTTTGCTTTGCCACTTTTAAAGGCCTCATATTGCTGAGGGTGCATGGCATATTCAAAAAGCTCTTCATCATCTTGTCCCGGATCCCATACTTTTTCTTCCATTTTTGCCCGAAACTCTTCCAAAGATTCGGGGTATAAATCCTGAGGATCTCCTCTAAAGAATTCACGCTGCTGTTCTGCGGCAAGCGCCTTTAACTCATCTCCAATTGCCCCCGGAAGCCTGCCAGACTTGCCAAGGATCATGTCCCAGTTATTATCATCAAGTAAAGACCACCTGTCTTTACCTTTTTCCATTTGCAACACATTCACCAGTGCCGCATTTTTGACGTATTGACTGTAAGGAGTCACCAGGGGTGGATATCCCATTATAGGCCAAACATATTTCACTTCATCAAACAATTTAATGAGCAGCTCGTCCTGCGTCAGGGTAGTTTGGTTATTCTTTTGCTTCCACACATTCAAACTTTTCAGATTCTGCTCTAAATCGGCCATTAAACTTCCCATCATTCCACCCGGTAGGCCCGGGCCAATCAAAAGGGCGTTCATCATCCTGTTTTTTGGATTGATGTAAAATCCAAGAAAATCATCAATAAACTCTTGTGTCAATGATCTTGCTTGCATATAGGCTTTCATGTTGATTTCCGGTAGACTAAAACCATCATCTTTTAAGACCTCATGGATCGTCAACAAATCTGCGTGCCCGGTTCCAAAAGAGAGTGGTTCCATTCCTACATCGATAAAATCTGCTCCTGCCCTCGCAGCCTCTAGCGATGATGCAACAGAAAAACCAGGACCGCTGTGACCATGATAGGTAACCAAAATATCAGGTTTTGAAGCTTTGATCCCTTGAATCAGCTTACCCATTGTGGTCGGTCGTCCAATGCCTGCCATATCCTTTATGCAAATCTCTTCAGCACCCATTTCGATCAACTCCTCTGCCATCTTTAAGTAATAATCGACCGTATGAAGTTCAGAATGCGTAATACACAAAGCTGCCTGCGAAACCATTCCTCCTTCTTTTGCATATTCGATTGATAATCTGAGATTTCTTGTATCATTCAAACCGTCAAAAGATCGTGCGATATCAGTACCTTGTTGCTTTTTCAGCTTAAACATCAACTTTCGCACATCGCGTGATACGGGATACATTCGTAAGCCATTTAGTCCACGCTCTAGCATGTGAGTTTGTATCCCCGCGTCATTGAACGGCTGTGTCCACGCTCTCACCGAATGATTGGGGTTTTCTCCATAGAGTAAGTTGATTTGCTCGAAACCTCCTCCGTTTGTCTCTACTCTTTTGAAGCAGCCCATATCTATGATAGGTTCCGCTACCCGAACTAATTGATCTTTACGAGGCATGTATTTACCAGAAGACTGCCACATATCTCGATAGATCAATCCCAATCCTATTTCTCTTCCCATACTATTACTTTGAGTCTTATTTCTTTTCGATTTTTGAAATCTTTCCTTTTCCCGAGGTAACTGTCTCAACCGTCGCACTTATGACTGCTATTATTTCCGGTGCTATTTCGTGATTCGCAAATTTCTTTTCAGCGGAGACGAAATTCACGAAAGCAATCAATGATTTGCCTGTCAGAAAAACCAGGCTTAAGACTGAGAAAACGGTAACCATACCTATTCCAAGCATGGTAAACGCTTCAATTAATTGAGGATCCATCGGTTAATGTTGTGACTCAAACATAATCAATCAAATGATTGATTGCACGCTAAAAACCAAATGCGATGCCTATTCCAAAGAAATTATCTGGTGAAGTGTCAGACAATCCTAAGCCTGCAGATACATCAAACTGGAGATTATGTTTCAGCAGGTACATCAGGCCTGTATTAATTCGGTGATCCACAGGTCCACTATCAATGATCCCAAAACCATATGGCTCAATATAGGCAGTGAGTTGCTTGATAACTGAATAACTAAGTACAATCGTATACAAACTGGTATCAAACCCAAATTCTCCATTGATTAAGCCAATACTGTATCCTAAGGTAAGTTTTTGTGATAAAGAATTAGAAAAAACAAATGAAAAGTCAGACGAAACAAATTGGTTTTTGAATGGATTCTGACCTGTGGTGGTTGTGACATTCCCAAGAAAACTCATTTCTGGTTTCCACCCTTCTGCATCAGCCAACCTCATTTTTACCCCTATTTTTAGTGAGCTAAATCCGGATTCGTCCCCTTGCACTCGATCGGCAAAAATGTAATCTTGCTGAAATCGTATTTCAAAAAACTCATTGATCCCATACCTCAACAGCACACTTGGTAAGGAATACGTATAAAGTTCTGTGGTTGTGATTTCTCGTACTACCCCGGTTTCGACTAGAAAACGTCCACTGGGCATTATCGAGGATGATGGTGTTTGAGTGGGTCTATCCGTTTTTATCGGCTCTTCCTGAGCATAGCAAGAAAGCATGGTCAACAGGGCGACTACTAGAAAAAATTGCTTCATATGAGTTGAGGTATTGTACTTACTTCCCAATCACAAATAGAACCATCCAGTAGGAACCTTGCCAATAGTAGGCATTTCCTTAATGTTAACGTTTCATAAATTGAAATTCACACTCCCTAAAAGCCGATGGCCGCCCCAAACCCTATGAATGAATCAGGCGACTCTTCGGTCAGTCCAAACCCACCCGTCAGGTCCACTTGAAACCTTGGAGTCACTAAATAAACCAAACCCGCATTGAAGCGGTGATCGGCAGGAGCATTAAAAAAACCGTAAGGCTCAATGAAAGCGGTCCAGCCTTCAGCAAGAGTAGCTGACAGGGCGATGGAGTAAAATGGTGAAAGTCCGTACTCTCTCTCCTGGGATGCAAGAACACCCAAATTATATCCTAAAGCAAACAAGTCTGAAAGTTGGTTCTGAAAGTTGAATCTAACTTCTCCTGTGGTTTCATCGTTATTGTCTCCCGTAGGTATGTTGAGTTGCCCTAGCACACTTATATCGGCAAAGGCATTGTCAGCACTAAATAGAAAGACTTTTGTGCCCAGACTAGTCACCCCAATTCCCGACGAAATAAAATCCAATCCTTCTTCCCGATCATAATTTGCTGTCAGTCTCAACTCTACTTTGTCACTAATACCAAACCTGAAAAGTGAATTAACATTGATGAAATCAACAGTCTCCGTGCTATTCTCGAAAATAAAACCAGATTCAACCAAGAGGTTACCCCTACCTACCGTATTCACTGCTGCCGATTGGGTAGGCCGGTCAGTCACGATGGGATCTTTTTCCTGAGCAACAACATGCAGGAGAGCAAAAAAAACCAGTGTACTAAGAAGTTGCTTCATGATGCTTTCAGGATCTTGAAATAGCTCGTACAATCATAACGATAACCGCGAAAAGAAACATCAATATCGAAATTTTGTTGATCGTATGCATCGCCTTGATGTTAAAGTTCTTAGGGCGATTGGGATCCTTTTTCCGGAAAAAATAGCCCAATACTTCGGAGAAATCAAAATAGTTGACCTTTTCTGACCGCTCCTTATTATCTGTCTGATTTGATTGATTTTGCATGCTACTGCTTAAACCAACAAAACTAAAAAGTGTTAGGAAATATAAATGCAATTGAGTTGCACAAACTATCTTTGCCTTAATGGAAGACTCGCAACTGAAAAACATCCTTAAATCTCGCCACCTACGTGTCACGAATTGTCGATTGGACGTTCTGAATTTTTTCTTAACAAGCAAAGGTGCATTATCGCAAGGTAATTTGGAGTCAAGATTTAGTCAGTACGATCGAGTCACACTTTATCGAACGCTCAACAGCTTTTTGGAGTCAGGTATTTTACATAAGATTCCAAACAACAACGGCACGGCCACTTACGGTCTTTGCCATACCACCTGTTCTCCAGGCATGCACGACCATAATCACATTCATTTCAAATGCAATTCATGTGGGCAAATTGAGTGTCTAGATGATAAGCAAGTTCCGGACGTATCTGTGCCCTCCGGCTATCATGTAGAAAACGTCAACCTGATTGTAGATGGTGTTTGTGCCGATTGTGCCTAATTGAATGAGAGTCAGTTTATTCCTACTAATATTTGGGCTTTCTGTGTCTTTGGGGGCTCAGGGATCTTGTGATTTTGAAGTCAAGGGTCAAGTCATCGATTTGGAGACCAACGAACCGCTACCCTTCGCAACCATCAAAATTGTGGGCAGTGAAAAAGGGGTGATTTGTGGCACTGACGGCCGCTTCCGAATTGCTGACATTTGCGATGAGGAGGTGGACCTGGAGATTCAGTATGTTGGCTATAAAAAGCTGGTTCATCATCATGACTTCCATCATTCAGATCCTATCATTTACCTGGCAGTTGATGAAACCCTTCTAGAAAGTGTCGTTGTCGAAGAATCAAGAAAAGAAGAACTAAAGTCGCTTTCCGTCCAAAGAAAGGAGGTAGATAACTTGACCTTAGTGAGTAATTCGCTCAGTGAACTCACCGAA
Organism: uncultured Roseivirgaceae bacterium; assembly: GCA_964591785.1. GTDB lineage: Bacteria > Bacteroidota > Bacteroidia > Cytophagales > Cyclobacteriaceae > Ekhidna. The sequence goes on along the minus strand of CAZQDI010000084.1, from coordinate 4,208 downwards.
TCATTGAGTGGGGTTACCATGCTTAAGACCGGCACCAATATCTCAAAACCCATTATTCATGGCCTCCATTCAAATCGAGTATTAGTCATCAATGATGGAGTGAGGCATGCCTACCAGGTTTGGGGTGAGGAACATGCACCTGAAATTGACCCTTCTCATGTGGATCAGATTGAAATTGTAAAAGGTGCTGGAACTGTAAAATATGGCCCTGAGGCACTTGGTGGTGTTATTCTTTATAACTCCAAACGACCACAATTCTCCAAAAGCCTGAACGGCTCAATAGGTTCCTCATATAGTTCAAACGGTAGAGCAGCCAGCAGTAAGTTGAGCATAGGTCACGGAACCCGAAGATTTGCATGGAATCTTGGAGGTTTTGGAATCTACCAGGCCGATCTGGAAGCGCCTAACTACAACCTGTCTAATACAGGGAAAAGAGAATATGGAGGTAGTTTTAATGCGTTGTGGCACCAGTCTAAATTCGACTTTCAGGTTTCCGGAAGTTACTTTGAACAGGAAATAGGCATACTACGTGCATCCATTGTCGGAAGTCTAAAGGATTTGCAAAATGCAATCAATGATTCTATTCCCAAACCCACATTTGCTCCAACATACGACTTGCAGAATCCAAGACAAGTGACCAAGCATGGAGTCGTTAAATCAAATCTAGCACTATTTCTAGGTGATCACGTATTCAATCTACAATATGCCTATCAGCAAAACATCCGAAGAGAATTCGACGTCAGAAGAGGCGAGTTGAACGATAGACCGGTCATTGATCTGGACCTTCAGTCGCATACATTTGAAGCAGAGTGGATTCAGCCAAGTAGAGGTCTGTGGCAAGGAACTACAGGTTTTCAGGGGTATACACAGAACAGTGTGAATGAGCCAGAGTCTAATCCTGCCAACTTCGTTCCTGACTATGATGTACTCAACTTAGGAGCCTTCACGGTGCAATCACTCGATTTCAACAAAACTACTTTGGAGTTTGGAGCCCGTTTTGACTATCAATCATTGCAAGTAGCAGACACCATTCGGGAAACCTTCACCTACGCAAATGAAATCCGCTTCTCGAACCCTACCTTTACGCTCGGTTTCAAGCGACAAGTGAGTGAACATCTGTCTTTGTACTCAAATATAGGGACTGCCTGGAGACCTCCTAATGTTGCAGAGTTGTACTCATTTGGTTATCACCATTCCAGGATACAATTTGGGTTGTGGAGATATAGTCTCGAGCCCAGTATCACAACGCCTGTTGACAGCGTCTTTGACCAGTCTTTTAGAAATGTCCCCGCAGAAAAAGGAATCAAATGGGTATCAGGATTGGAATTGAATAAAGCAAAAACAACGGCAGAGTTTATCTTTTACGCTAACCGCATCAATGATTACATTTTCCTTAGACCCTATGGAGTCACCACAAATGTGGCTGGAACCTTTGCTTATTTTATCTATGACCAAACAGACGCCTTGTTTATAGGCAGCGACTGGGATATTAGGTACCAACATAGTAGTGAACTCACTTCAGAGATTAAGCTTTCTTACTTATTTGCTAAAAGTATCGACCGAAATCAGCCCCTGATAGAGATTCCTTCTTTTAATGCAGACTATACTGTTGAGTATAAAAAAGGAAATTGGAGGTATGCAATCAACCTAGACTTCATTGCAAAGCAGTGGAACGAGCCACTCGTAATTGCTCCCATCGACATTGATGATGGTGAGGTAGAAGTGGATCGAAATACTGATATTTTCGACTTTATGCCACCTCCCAATGGATTTGTATTGGTTGGAACAAAAATCAATTACGAAAGAAAGCACTGGGACGTACAAATCAAAGCTCACAATCTCTTTAACAGAAGCTATCGCATCTACACAGACCGATTAAGGTATTTTGCAGATGCTCCTGGCAGAAATTTTACATTCTCCATTGGCTACAAATTTTAGATGCAGCAGAATTGCAAAGTTTTCATTTACGCAATAATATTGCATCTTCCTAAAAGGACTTAATAGACTAAAACATGAAAACAAATAAGCTAGTATTTTTAATGGTCTTGCTCTTAGGCTTAGGTCTGATTGTAAGTTGTAACGATGATGATGATCCGAGTCCCGGAGGTGACGATGGTGAAGAGATGATCACCAAGGTAGATCTTACTTTTACTCCTATCACAGGAAGTGAGGTTGTAACTGCTACTTGGTTTGACGTGGACGGAGATGGTGTCGAACTGCCAACCACTGAGAAGATCGAACTCGAAGAAGGTGTGGTTTACACACTGACCATGGTACTGACCAATACACTAGTAGACCCTGATGAAGACATCACTGCAGAAATTCAAGATGAAGACGACGAGCATCAGTTCTTCTTCGGATTCACTGAAGGGATTTTTACTACCCCGGAAGGGAATGGAAACATTGATAACGCTGCTGACCCAATAGTATACAATGACACAGATGATAATGGACTGCCTTTGGGGCTTTCCACTACCTGGACCACGGGAGCTCATACGGACGAAACTGGAGAGTTCACTGTCGTGCTAAAGCACCAGCCTGAGTTAAAAACCGCGACTTCAGATGCGAATGTGGGAGGTACTGACATTAACATCACGTTCCCTATCGATATCGTGGAAGAGGGTCACGGAGGGGATGATGATGAAGAAGTCATCAATGAGGTGGTATTAACCTTTACTCCTGAAGGGGGAGGCGATCCAGTAACTGCCACCTGGTTTGATTCTGATGGGGACGGTGTAACCAACCCAACCATCGATGAAATTGATTTGGAAGAAGGCGTTGAATACACGCTTGCCATTACACTTGCAAATACCTTGGCAGACCCGGATGAGGACGTAACAGCAGAGGTACTTGCTGAGGACGATGAGCACCAGTTCTTCTTTGAGTTCACCAACAACATTTTTGCTGATCCAACAGGAAACGGCAATGTAGACACCAGTACCGATCCAATCAACTACGAGGATATGGATGAAAATGGGCTTCCAGTTGGACTGACAACAAGCTGGACCGCAGGCGCACATACCGACGCCGCTGGGGAGTTTACGGTGATTCTAAAACACCAGCCTGGTGTAAAATCTGCTACATCAACCGCAAATGATGGAGGTACGGATGTCAATGTTACCTTCCCAATCAACATTGAAGAAGACCCAAATGAGGAAGAAGAAGTAATCAATGAAGTCGTCCTGACCTTTACTCCTTCCGGGGGTGGCGATGCTGTGACTGCAACCTGGTTTGACGCAGATGGCGAAGGAGTTGGTAATCCAACCATTGATGATATCGACCTTGAAGAAGGTATTGAATATAATTTGACGATCGCATTGGCGAACACGCTAGAAGATCCGGATGAAGATGTAACTGCTGAAATTCAGGAGGAAGATGACGAGCATCAATTCTTCTTCGCCTTTACAAATAATATCTTCAGTGATCCCACGGGAGATGGAAATGTAGACAATGCTTCTGATCCTGTCAATTACGCAGACATGGATGAAAATGGCCTTCCAGTTGGCTTATCTACCACATGGACTGCTGGTGCCCACACCGAAACTGCCGGAGAATTCAATATCATCTTGAAGCACCAGCCTGGAATCAAATCTGCTTCCTCTACTTCAAATGATGGTGGGACTGACATTGACATTACTTTCCCTTTGAATATTTTGGAAGACCCAAATGAAGAAGAAGAGGTGATTGAGTTGACCTTCACTCCTACGGGTGGAGGCGATGCAGTGACTGCAACTTGGTTTGATGCAGATGGCGAGGGCGTTGGCAATCCCACCATCGACGTAATTGAACTTGCACCAAATACTTCCTATGATATGGCCATTACACTTACCAATACGCTAGGAATGATGGACGAAGATGTGACCGCAGAAATTCAACAAGAAGACGATGAGCACATGTTCTTCTTCAGCTTCACCACTGATATCTTCAGTGACCCTGCAGGTGACGGAAATGTCGACAACCGAAACGATGACATCAACTATAACGACCAAGATGAAAATGGGCTTCCGGTTGGTTTATCTACTAACTGGACGACCGGAGCTGCTACTACATCAGATGGAACCTTTAATGTGGTATTAAAGCATCAACCAGGAATCAAAAGTGGTACTTCGACATCCAATGATGGTGGAACAGACATTGATATTGAATTTGATATCTCTATTGAATAACATAAATATTTGATAATCACCCTTTGAGGCCATCCGAATGGA
>CAZQDI010000083.1:0-17553 GCA_964591785.1 uncultured Roseivirgaceae bacterium | reverse complement strand
AAAATTAAAAGTTTAAACATTTGGTTTAATTAGCCATAAGTTTTTACTTTCAAGATTTAAAGAACTGTCCTATTGATGGATTATTTGAGGAGTTATAAAAACATCTACGATCAGAACATCATTTTGATGTACAAAGGTGAGCTCACTTTTGATCTGGTGACTGCAATGATAGGCACCCTGGAAGAGCGACTTGAAGAATTAGAAGAAGATCGAAAGGTGAAGAAGAAATTCTACAACGTAGCAACAGAATGTATCCAAAACCTTTACTATCACTTGGATGAAGTAAATGCCGATGAAGTGAAAGTCAGCAGTTATGATTCGAATTCAGCGCTCATCATGATTAGTGCTCGGAAAAGGTTCTATAGTCTGCAAACAGGGAATTACATCCCCTCAGAGAAAACTAAGGACATCCAAAAACGCCTGGATGACATCAATGCTGTAGATGCTCAGGAACTGCGAGCATTATATAAGAGAGTTTTGGCTGAACAGGAGTTTTCTGATAAGGGCACCGGGGGACTTGGATTCATTGATATTGCTCGAAAGACAGGAGGACAGAAATTAAGATATAAATTTCAACCGGTCACTGATAAAGTGAGCTATTTTACTTTTCAGATTCGATTGCCTAGAGTGGAATTAGATCAAGAGTTACAATAATCAACACCGACTAAAAATGGAAAAAGTATTCATCGAACCAACAAGAACCACACCCTTGGTCAAATTTGACCCAGATGAGGGTTTGCTTGAGATGAAAGGCCGATCAAGTCCGGAAAACTCCATTCAGTTCTATCAACAGATTTTGGATCGTCTTGATGAATTTGCTAGATCAGGCGGTGATAGTATCACGGCGAATATGGCTTTTGAATACTTCAATACAAGCTCTTCAAAGTGTTTATTTGACGTATTCAAACGACTGACTAAAATTGGTGAGTCCGGTAGAGAGATTACAATCAATTGGTATTTCGAAGAGGGTGATGACGACATGATGGAGGCTGGTGAAGATTACAGTGATTTACTTGATCTCGATTTTAACTTCTATGAAATAGAAGATGACGATGACTACTGATCTACAACTCTGAATGGACAACCGAGAGCTCTACTTTGATGAAATAGAAAGCCTGCGGAAATTCAGGTCTAAGATAGAAACCCATGCCATTTATAAGGAAGATTTGGATTCCTTCTCTGATGAATACGAGGAGCTTGTAGCCCAAGCTAAAGTGATTACTCGTGTTTCCGACCGTCTGCAGAAAAAGCTAGATACAGCAAACGTCCAAATCAGGGAGCAAAATGAAGAAATCAAGGATAAGAATGTAGAGCTTGCGGACACCATTGATCAATTGGCCAAAGCCAAAGTAGGGAGAAGAGCATCGACCATCATGCTTACAGTGGCGGTCGTACTATTCATTCTAGAGCAGATATTCATCGAACCGATTATTGAAAAAAACATAAACGTCCCCTATGTGGGCTATATCATCCTGGCGTTTCTTTTCTTTTTAGTTAAGTTTTTCGAAGGCGCTCTCGAGAAACACTTTATGAATCAGGAAAAGAGGAAAATTTTAGAGGGAGAGACACAATCTAGTCAATAATGGATTTAAACCCGGAGCAAAAAAAGCTCTCACATAGAATTACCAAAGGCTTCCAATTTGCCTATTATTTATTTTTTAGCCTACCAATGGGCTGGATTGCTGGTTTACGAGTAAGAGAAATTAATGAGCATCGGTGCATCACCTCTGTGCCCTTCAAGTGGCTCAATAAAAACCCATTTAGATCTACTTATTTTGCAGTTCAGTCGATGGCTGCTGAATTGTCAACTGCCACAGCATGTCTATTAGCAGTCCAGGGTCAGAACCCGTCTGTTGCTTTCATCATTGTAGATCTTAAAGCAAATTTCACCAAGAAGGCCACAGATAGGGTTTTCTTTACCTGCAGTGAAACTTCTAAAGCCTTTGATGCCGTCGAACGATGCATCAGTACAGGAGAATCTACTCAAGCCACTTTTAAGACAGTTGGCACAATGAAAGATGGGACTGTGGTCTCAGAATTTGAGTTTACATGGTCATTTAAGCAGAGAAAATCATAAATCCTTTATCAACACGTTTGATTTTGAATTCTTCCACTTGCGCTCAATTTCCTCCAGCGATGACTCAATACTTTCAAATTCCTTCGACTTCTTCGTGTCAAATTCACCCATTCCCTGCTTTTCGAGCTTTGTAAGAATGGTATGAAGGTCCATTTGATGGATGTCAAACCCAGGATGAAAAGAAACTTCGTCTGAGTCTATCCGTGTGATAAGCTCTGACTTTTCTAAATCATGACAAATATCTACAACATATTTTCTGGGAACATTTACCTTTTCAGCAATCTCCTTAAGTGTCAAACCTCCAGGCGCCTTTTCAAATTTCTTTACAATTCGGTACAGCAGTAACAACGTCAGTTTACGCCGATGATTATAGCTAATCTTCAAAGCCTCTGAATTGAATTCCCACTGGTTGATGTATTGGATAGCATAGCAAATCTCGGCACCAAGCAAAACAATCAGCCAGCTAATCTGAAGCCAAATCAAGAATAAGGGTAAAAAGGCAATACTTCCGTAAATCGCATCATACCGTGCAAAAGCAAACTGTAATGAAATGAAAGCCTGCTGATTGAGTTGGTACAGTGTCCCTGCAACAATCCCCGCCAATAATGCTGGAAAAAATTTAACTCTTGTATTTGGGAAAATCAGATACAACCCGAACAGCAAGAACCACAAAATTGTATAAGGAAGGAGTTTGAGCAGAAAGACAATTCCCGACTTAAGTTGACCAAGGAATTCCAGGCTGATCACAAAATCCTGTATGGTATCCTTGACAAATACCGTGGCACTGCTCGCCACAATCAGTAAAACAGGCCCTAGCAAGATCACCGCCACATAATCAGAAATTTTACGCTCCCATCTCCTACTCTTCTTAATATCCCACATATCATTGAAGGCCTCCTCGATGTTCATCAGCAATCGAATCACGGTATATATAAGAAAGACGGCTGACACTCCAGCTACAATCCCACCACTGGCAGTGTTAAGCATCTTATCCACATAGGGCTGAACCTGATTTAGGATTTCGGTCTGGCCACTGAAATAGCGTTGTAGCTCCTTTTCCATTAACTCTCGAATACCAAAAACCTTGGCAATGCCAAAAATCATGGCAAGGACCGGAACTAATGATAGCATGGAAAGATAGGTTAAGGCTGAAGCCTTTTCCGAGCATTTATCATTAATAAACTCTTTAATTGAAATGATAATCACTCGGAGGAAACTATAGGATAACCTTTTTCCTTTCGGTAAAGATTTCAGTTTTACCCGCCAGAGATCAACCTCAACCAACCGGCGTATCTGCGTGAGCTTTTGGAGCATCTACATCTTTCTTTGGTTGAAAGATAAACAGAAAACACTCATCGTAATCAATAAAACAAAAAAGGAGGCGCGATGCCTCCTTTTTACCTAATCACCTATTTACCTATTGTCCTACGACATGAAGATATCTCAATAACAACTTGGCAAGAGTAACCCCTATCCTTTCTTCAACTCCAAAAGGGTTATCTCAGGTAAGATACCTACCCTACCGGGATATCCAATATATCCGTATCCTCTATTTACATACAAGTATTGATCGCCTGACCGATACAGATCAGCCCATTGTTTATACCTGTATTTGACTGGACTCCATCGAAACTCACCAATTTCAATTCCAAACTGCATTCCATGTGTATGCCCTGATAACATTAGATCGATATCAGAATAGTCGCTGCGAACCTGAGCGTCCCAATGACTTGGGTCGTGCGACATCAATATTTTGAAGGGCTGCTCTTCCGCGCCTGCCACCGTCTTAGTCATGTCCCCATATTTCGAAAATCTACCAGCCCCCCAGTTCTCACAACCTAAAATAGCAATCTCCTCACCATCAACCTTCAGAATTCTGTTCTCATTCAAAAGCAAATCATAGCCCATATAATCATGCATCTGATGCAAAGCCTGAATATCCTTTTGTTTAGCCTCGAGCGACGACCATTCTGAATAGTCTCCATAGTCATGATTTCCCATGACAGAAAAGGTACCTAACGGAGCTTGAATCCGCTTGAAAATATCAAGATACTCCTTGGCTTCTGAACTTTCATTATTAACCAAATCCCCTGTGAAAAAAGCAATATCAGGTTTCTCTGCAAGAAGCAAGTCCACCCCACCTTCGACTGCCACCTTATTAAAAAAGCTACCGGTGTGGATATCGGAAACTTGCGCAATCCGTATTCCATCAAATGCACTCGGTAAATTTTTGAAGTAAACAGTCTTCCTTCTAACCCGATAGTCATGTGCACCGGAAATGACTCCAAAAGTCATGGTTGCAAGTGGAATTGCACCAGCCACCAAGGCACTCTTTTTCATAAAATCGGACCTGGAAGTAGAATAGGTACTTTCGGTCGAAGGCAATAAATTGACCAGCCAGGTAATCCCTCTCCTAAGGTCGTCAACCAAAAGAAAAAATGATGAAATTAGCTTCCCGACAAATAGAATAAAAAACCCAGTGGTGATGTAAAGCCTTAGGTTACCGTAGTCTTTTGGATCTATCTGCCGATAAAATAACACCCCAGTCAATAGTAAAACGCTGACGCTCCAATAGCCAATTATTGTGATCCGTTTCGAAATGGGAGAAGAGTCTTCCATTAGAGACCTCACCAAGTAAAACAAATAAAAATCAAATGATAAATAGACGAGGATAAAAAATCCAATGAAATAAATTCTACTCATTTCAATACATAAAAAAACTCCCCCAAAGAGCAAAGGGGGAGTCAACTATTAACTTAAACCTAACCGATAAATGTTTGATAACCTTAACGTAATAATCATATAAAAGGTTGACCTCATTTCTCAAGCTGCACGCTTACTATAAGTCATCTCGGCTTCCGCTTCTCTAGCTCCTTTTTTGGCAAAAAGCCTATACTTGATGCGATACGTGATGGTAAATAGCGTAGGAACAATAATCAAGGTAAGGAAGGTTGCTACAATCAAACCAAAAATCACTGTCCATGCAAGTGGGCCCCAGAAGATTACGTTGTCTCCACCAATGTAAATCTTAGGATCAAAGTTGGTGAACAGGGAGAAGAAATCAATATTTAGTCCGATTGCTAATGGAATAAGCCCAAGAACTGTCGTGATAGCAGTAAGTAATACCGGTCTCAGCCTTGCCTTTCCTCCCTGAATTGTTAGTTTGGTAACCTCTTCTTTCGAAAGGAACTCTCTCTCCCCCATTCCTAGTTCTTCCTTCTTACGGTCAATAAGGATCTGCGTATAATCAAGCAATACTACCCCATTGTTGACTACAATTCCTGCCAGTGAGATGATACCCATCATTGTCATCATGATAACGAAAGGCCATCCAGTCATCATTAACCCACCGAATACACCAATCAAACTAAGGAAAATCGCAATCATAATAATGATTGGTTTAGAAATACCACCAAATTGGAAGACCAGCAATAGCGCAATCAACCCTAGTCCGGTGAAGAATGCTCCCATCAAGAAGGCCATTTGCTTATTTTGCTCTTCAATCTGACCTGTATAATCAATCTTCACTCCTCGTGGCAATTCAGTAAAACCTTCCATTGCCTCTTCTATTTGGGCCACAATCGCTCCTGCATCGGTGAACCCTGGTTTTAAGCCGGAATATACAGTCACTACCCTTTTGGTATCCTTATGCTTGATCGCACTAAATCCTGAAGTATTTTTCTGACTGGCAACCGCAGATACCGGAACTTCTTTAACCTTACCTGAATTTTGATCTTTGAAAGTGATGTTCTGATTGAACAAAGCACTGGTATTGTATCTGAGATCCTCATTGAAGCGGACATTTATGTCATAATCCTCACCATCCTTCTTATAGATTCCAGCCTTTTCACCGAATAAGGATCTGCGCAATTGTTGACCTACCTGACCAACAGAGACACCCAACTCACCCGCCTTTTCACGGTCAACTACAACATTCATAGTTGGCTTCCCTTTATTCACATCGATCTTGATCTCCTCAATCCCATCAATGTTTTTGCTATTGATGAAATTTCGCATCAGTTCGGCGGTTTGAATCAATTCATCATAATCAGGACCTTCAATTTCGATATTAATGGGATAACCAGCAGGCGGTCCGATCGGATCTTTCTCCACTGAAATAGAAACACCTGGATAAATGCCTGTCAACGCCTCCTGAACCCGTTGTCGTAACTTTTCAGAGTCTCGACCTTCTCGGTATTTGAATTCTGTCATAGACGCAGTAATCTTTCCCCGATGTGGCATCTCTGCTGATGACCCCCCATCCGTGAATGGGTTACCTGCTCCTTCACCAACCTGCGACACAGCAGATTCCACCAAAATGTTTTCATCATTTACCACGTATATCTCATCGCTTACGATTCCATATACACGATTTTCGATCTCTTTGGTAATCAGGTTCGTCTTATCGATTGCCGTTCCCTCCGGATATTCGATATACACGATAATCTGATTTGGAACATTGTCGGGGAAGAATTCAATTTTGGTACGCCCTGAACCTACACTTCCACCAAAGCCCATAAAGGTGATGATTAGAATCAGGAATGTAATACCTGAATACCAATAAACATTTGCTCCCTTGATTGCGTGGGTAATCCTCTTTTCGTAGAAATTTTCCAAGCGTGTAAGAATCTTGGTCTGAAATCCCCTTGCCAGCCCTTTTACCACATATTTATATAGCCAGAACATGATGGCAGTGAAAACCATCAAAGTACCCAAGCCGCTTACGGCGCTCCCTGAGAAAAGAATCAGTAATCCAATTGGAACCAAAATAAATGTCAGCCTCAGGAGCGCTTTTCTGGAAAGCTCTTTCTCCCCAGTTTCCATCAACTGAGACACTAGCATGGAGTTCATGAAAATGGCAACAAACAATGACGAACCAAGCACGATAGAAAGTGTGATGGGAAAGTACTGCATAAACTGTCCCATGACGCCAGGCCAAAGACCTAGAGGAACAAAAGCTGCGACTGTCGTTGCAGTCGAAATCATGATCGGAAAAGCGATCTCAGCAATTCCTTTTTTTGCAGCTGCAATCCTGGAGAGTCCCTCTTGCTCCATTAAGCGGTACACATTCTCCACCACTACGATCCCATTGTCTACCAGCATGCCCAACCCCATAATCAATCCAAATAAGATCATGGTATTTAACGTATATCCCATGGCATTGATGATCATGAAGGACATAAACATGGACATGGGAATCGCAAAACCCACAAACAATGCATTCCTGAAACCAAGGAAAAACATCAAGACTGTCACAACTAGAATAATTCCAAAAATGATGTTGTTCACCAGGTCACTCACTTGATTGAGCGTCCTTTCCGAGGAATCGTTGGAAACCGAAATCTTGAGATCCGAGGGAAAGTAATTTTCTTCAGCATCTTTAATGATCTCTTTGATGCTGTTTACTGCTTGGATCATATTTGTACCTGAACGCTTCTTGACATCTAGCATAACTACACTACTACCAAATTCACGCGCATAGGTAGTTTTGTCTTCCGATTCAAAACTTACGGTTGCAATGTCCTTAAGGTAAACCGCATCGTCATTTTCCGACTTTACCACGAAATTTTCAAGCTCTTGAGGCTCTTCAACCTCACCCAGGATCCGAATGGTCCGACGTTGCCCACTCGCTTTGATATTCCCCGCAGACATGGTCTGGTTTCCGTTTCTAATGCCATTCAATACGTCTTCGAAGCTAACTTTTGCAGCCATCATCTTATAGATATCAACCGCTACTTCCACCTCCTTCTCTTGAGCTCCTCTAATGTCAGCAGCTTTAATCTCCTTGAGGTCCTCAATCTCATCCTGAAGGTACTCAGCGTATTCTTTGAGTTTTTCAACTGGGTAGTCTCCCGTGATGTTGATATTCATGATCGGCTGTTCTTCGGAAAGCTTAAGATCAAACACATTGGGTTCTACTTTTGCCTGATTGAATAAGGGCCAATCTTCACTCGCTTTCTCCGAATCAACCTCATCCTTTACGCGTTGCTTCGCATCCTCAACCGTAATATTCTCGTCAAACTCTACGGTAATGATCGAATAATCTTCTTGAGAAGTTGACAAAATTTCCGTCACATTGCTAATGTTTTTGACTTTGTCCTCTAGTGGATCCGTGATGAGTCGCTCAATATCCTCCGCCGTATTGCCAGGAAACGGAGTACTGATATAAATCTTCGTTTCCTTTATTTCCGGAAAATCTTCCCTGGGCATTGCATTGTATGCTGAGAGCCCGATAAGTAAAAAGAGCCCAATGATTAGATAGATCACCGATGGGTTCCTAATGGCCCATGATGATGGCTTAAACTCTTTATCTACTTTACTTTCTTGATTAGCCATAGTATCTAGCTTTTAAGAATTTTCACTTTTTGTCCTTCCTTCACACTCCTGGCGCCTTCCACAATAATGCTTTGGCCCGGTTCTATGCCCGACAAGACTTCTACATAGTCACCCTGAGTCTTGCCTGTTGTAATGATCGTCTTCTCTGCAGTTGCTACATTATCTGAATCAATATTAGTGACTACATAAGCATACTGCTCACCCTCTGAGTTTTCAGAGATCGTACTTTGAGGTATCAAAAGTGCGTCCTCATTTCTATAATCATTGATATGGACCTTTGCGGTGAGGTTTGGCTTAACATTTCCAGTCGCATTTTTGACAGGGATCTCCACGGTGAAAGACCTATTATTTGGGTTAATATAGTTCCCGGTCTCCTTCACAAACGATTCTAATGATTCATTCAAAATAGGAAACTCAACTTTTACTTTTTTTCCTTTCGTCACCGTTGCAATGTAGGTTTCCGGAACTGGGACTTCGATGTACATATTTGAGAGGTTAATGATCCTAAATACCTCTGTTCCCGGACCTCCCGGAACTACCACCGTACCTTGATCTTTGATAACATCGTCTATTACGCCTGAAAATGGGGCGCGAATTGAGTACTTAGCCAATTGATCTTCCATCTGCTTTACTGAAGACTTCTGTGCTTCATAGTTTGTTTTTGCCTGCAAAAACTGAATTTCAGACCCTATTTTTTGATCCCAAAGTCGTTTCTGTCTTTCGTAGGTGGTCTCAGCCAAAGAAAGCTGAGTCGTCATCTGTGCCAGCTGATTTTTCATGCCACCATCATCAATGGTCGCAAGAAGTTGTCCCGACTTGACAGACTGCCCTTCCTGGACATGAATCTTGACCAATGTCCCGGGCATCTCAGGATAAATCAACACGTTTTGTCTGGTGGTCACATCTCCTTGCAACTCAATGTAGTGTACAAAATCTTGCTTATTTAATTGATGTACCGTGATCAACGGATAGTTCTCCTCATTTCTACTTGCCACGATTACTGAATCCAACTTGGCGATGTCATTCGTTATTGACTTCTGTTGATCAGTAAGCTCCTTTTTTCTTTCCTGTATTGCCGCTAAATCACCCCCGGCAATTACCGACTCGATTGATGTTTCAGCACCACCGCCACAGCTGATGATGACCGCTGCTATTGTCAACAGCTTCAAACTTCTTAGTACATGATAATTGATCTTTTGCATGATCTTAGTTGGTTTTATTATAAAGTGTTCCTAATGCTTTTTTTAATTCGATTTGCGAGGTGATTACCTCAAATAATGCGTTTAGATAATTGGTTTGTGCCTGCTTCAATGAAGTATTGGCTTGCACTACATCCAAATTTGGACCGAGGCCTTCCTGGTATTTGATTTTCGTATCATGGTAAACCTGATCGGCAAGCTCCACATTCTCCCTTTGGGATTCCAGATTTCTCTTGGCATTTTCAAGACCAATATTTGCCTCTGTTACCTCACGAGCTACATTATTTTCAAATTGATCTATCGAGACATCAATCTGATCTCGTTGAATTCTGTTACGCTGAATGTTAGCTCGTTTGGAGAAGCCGTCAAAAATTGGAATTGATAATACCACTCCAAGGTTGCTGTATTTGAACCATGTCTCGTCATTGAGATTGGTTAGCTCATTAAATGTCTGCGTACCTGAGGTCCAACCGTAATTGAAATTGGCATAGATATTTGGCAAATACTGAGATCTAAAATTCTTGATATTGAGATCGAGCAACAACTTATTCGTTTGAAGCACATCATATTCTGGCCGGTTCCGAAAACTTGCGCTATCGTACTGCGAAAACAGTGCTTCGCCGTTTAGGTCGTTTTCAACATCTGATAAGTCTGAGGTAAACTCAATGGGCTGAGAGACCGGCATCCCCATCTGGAACTTCAATAAGTTTGAAGAAGTAACAAGCAGATCCGTATTGTTCTTTAATTCCGTCTTCAGATTATTATGCTGGATCTTTATTCTGGATACATCAATTCGCTCCGCAAAACCACTTTCGTACATAGCTTGTGTCTCTCTAAGCAGCGTGTCGGTTGCTTCATAATTCCGCGCGATAAATTCGAGATTCTCCTGAGCGATCAGTACCGAATAATACGTTTTTGAAACGTTTTCTACAATGTCTGTTTCAGTCTGTGCCTGCTCATATTGAGTCAACAACTTTACTGTTTTTGCCGCTTCCAAGCCTACGAAGAAAGAGCCGTCAAAAATGAGCTGTCTGGCAGTAATTCCTGCAGACCCATTCCAATCAGTCCCAAACGCAGCTGGAAAAACGCCAAATTCTCGATCATCTTCCCCTACAAGACTTTCATCGACAAGTATCTGGTAGACAGAGGGAGAAATAAAATCCGGAATTGGAGTGACCTGCACATTAAAATTACGAGTGATACCAATTGAGCCGTTCAATTGCGGTAAGCCTCTGGCCAATGTTTCATCAATTTGAGTGTCTGAGATCCTACGCTCCAATTTGGCAATTTTGATTGCCTCATTGTTTTCCAAAGCGTAGTTAATGCAATCCTCCAGAGAAAGGCTCAGCCGTTCCTGAGAATAGGTGGTAATCACACATAGTATGATCAATCCAAAAGTGAGTAGTCTGGTTCTCATCTTTAAACTTCTGCAATTAGTGATTTTTCGTTAGTATATTCTTTGTATTTAGTCCTTCCTTCATCGGTAAGCAGGCCATTGACAAAATGGTCTAGTATCTGAAGTTGTATCCTCCTGAAATCAAATTTATTTGGCGGAAAAATGGACGGGTTAAAAACGAGTTGAACCTGCTCTACCCTGAAAATTGATAGTATTTCCGAGTCTATTTCCTCCCTAAATAAGCCTTCCTTTTTTCCTCTTTCAATATTCCTTGCGATGTGCCCCCTAATGGTCCCATTTTTAAAAGCTAAGTAGGCATCCCACGAGGATCCATGATACTTCTGCATGTCAAAAAGTAATGAAGGATTCATTTTATAAACATGCTTTCGAATGCATTGCGAAACCATTATCAGTTCATGTACTGCATCAACTGCCTGATCTTCCAAACCAATAAATTCC
The DNA here is from genome assembly GCA_964591785.1 of uncultured Roseivirgaceae bacterium. Taxonomy (GTDB): domain Bacteria; phylum Bacteroidota; class Bacteroidia; order Cytophagales; family Cyclobacteriaceae; genus Ekhidna. The sequence goes on along the minus strand of CAZQDI010000083.1, from coordinate 6,086 downwards.
TCCTTCTCGCTTTCAAAATGTGCCACTGCCACCGCCAGCACCAGTGAATCCTTATTATCAAAATACTGATAGATCGTCTTCTTCGACATAGCAGACTGCCTGGCAACATCATCCATTGTCACACTTCTGATCCCATACTGCATGAAGAGCTCTTCTGCACTATTGATTATCTTATCCTTCGTTTCCAATTCTCGTCTTAAAATATACAAGTTGATACTTTGGAAACTTTCAACTCTCTAAAAGTTTCCTTCGTGCAAATCAACGATGGATTGCTCATTTGGTTCGATATTTTGGTATTTTTTTTCGTGAAACGTAAAATTTAAAGGTTGAAACCAAAAAAATGACGAGTGTAATTCAAGCAAATGGACAGCTTGCATATGAAAAATATGGCCTTGGCAACGAGATCCTATTGGCTTTCCATGGATTTGGGCAAGATCGGACCATCTTCAAGGCATGGACAGAAAAGCTAAACTCAAAATACACCATTTATGCATTTGACCTATTCTACCATGGTGACAGCAATCGTGAACCTGATAAGCTCAGAAAACAAGAGTGGAGTCAATGGATAAGCCAATTTTTAGAGCAAGAAAGCATTCATCAATTTTCGGTGCTTGGCTATAGCTTGGGAGGAAGATTCGCTATTTGCACGGCACTCCAGTTTTGTGAAAAAATCACGTCTTTGACCTTAATAGCTCCGGATGGCATTTTTCTCACGCCCTGGTTTAAGCTAGCCACTACCCCCGGCGTACGCATTGCTTTTAAGCTGCTAATGGCTCATCCTTCCCTACTAGAAAGGCTTATCCGATTGAATGAACAATCCAAGATTGTTAACCAATATGTAACAGACTTCGCCAGAAAGGAGATGGGTGATCTCCAAAATCGCAAAAGGGTGTATAGATCATGGAATCATTTCAAAGCGATTGGATACCCTGAAAGTGAACTTATTAGCAAACTAAACCAGTCTGGTTTCCAAAAAACACTCATTATTGGGGATAAAGATCAAATCATCCTTCCCAAAAATATTCTTCGAATCGTCAGAAGAATTAAGGAAATTACCGTACATCGCTTGCCTCTCAAGCACCACCAGCTTATCAAACCAGAGATTGCTGATCTAATTCAGTAAGGGCTTCTCAAACTTAATCATCACATCGATTGAAGAACCATGTAAAATTCTTGGGTGATCAGACTAACTTTGTGTGCTTCTTAAAGTAGACGCCGAATGATCCATTTTTTTCAAAAATCTCCTGATGCGCTCATCGCTGTTGGAGTCCCAAAAGCCTTATCAAAAGCAGAAATTGTAAAGCTAACCTGGCTTTTTTCAGGCGCGGAGTTAACAACTGAAACTTCCATTGAAGGCAAGTACATTGGTCCAAGGAAAGAGATGATCTCACCTTGGAGCACTAATGCCACGGACATCGCTCACAATGCTGGCATCACTTCCATTTTTCGAATTGAGACCTACATTTCGGAGCCGTCTGCCGGCTCATTTGACCCAATGCTGCAGCAAATTTACAGCGGGTTAGACCAGCAGTTATTTACATTAAACATGAAGCAGGCCCCCGTCGAACACATTCAAAATTTAGCCGACTATAACAACCAAGAGGGCTTGGCCTTGAATGAGGAAGAAATAGCCTATTTGGAAGAAGTTTCGAGGGAGATTCAACGACCATTAACTGATTCCGAAGTATTTGGTTTTTCACAAATCAATTCAGAGCACTGCCGCCATAAAATATTTAATGGCACTTTTATCATTGATGGGGTAGAACAGGAACTGTCGTTGTTCCAATGGATCAAAAAAACTTCGAAAGAGCACCCAAACTACCTGGTTTCAGCCTACAAGGACAACGTGGCCTTCATTCAAGGGCCAAAAGTCGAGCAATTTGCTCCTGGGCGACAGGATCAACCGGATTGGTTCGACACAAAAGAATTTGAATCTGTTATTTCCCTGAAAGCCGAAACCCACAATTTTCCAACTACCGTAGAACCGTTCAATGGAGCTGCTACGGGTTCGGGAGGAGAAATTCGGGATCGGATGGCAGGAGGACAAGGAAGTATTCCACTTGCTGGCACTGCGGTTTACATGACTTCATACTCAAGGACTGACAATCAAAGAGCGTGGGAAAAGCCCGCAAGAAAATGGCTGTACCAGACTCCTCAAGAAATTCTTACCAAGGCTTCAAATGGAGCTAGTGATTATGGAAATAAGTTTGGTCAGCCGTTGATATCCGGGAGCGTTTTGACTTTCGAACATGAAGAAAGTGGCAAGAAGTACGGCTTTGACAAAGTCATCATGATGGCTGGTGGTATCGGATACGGAAAGAAAAAGGAGGCACAAAAAAAACCGGTCAGACCCGGAGAAAAAATCATCGTGATGGGCGGTGACAATTATCGAATTGGGATGGGTGGAGGCGCAGTTTCATCTGTTGATACCGGAGCATTTGATCAAGCATTAGAACTCAATGCAGTACAGCGATCTAATCCTGAAATGCAAAAGCGAGTAGCAAACGCAGTTCGAGCTATGGTTGAATTGGATGAAAACACCATTACCTCGATCCACGATCATGGAGCTGGTGGCCACCTCAATTGCCTATCCGAGTTAGTGGAAGAAACTGGTGGCGAAATAGACATTCAGCAACTGCCTGTTGGAGACGAAACGCTTTCTTCAAAAGAAGTACTTGGCAATGAGTCTCAGGAACGGATGGGACTTGTGATTGGAAATGAAGATGCCTCTTACCTTCAAAAAGTGGCCGCTCGAGAAAGAGCCCCCTATTATGAAGTCGGTGTAGCCGGTGATACCAATGAGCTAAAATTCAAAGGTGAGACCGAACATTCTCCATTCGACCTAAAGCTCCGCCATTTGTTTGGATCGTCACCAAAAACGATTTTAGAGGATACAACTTCACACGATACTTTTGAAAAGGTCCAAGTTGATCAATCAGAGATTTCTCTCTATCTGGAGGCAGTGCTTCAATTGGAGGCAGTAGCCTGCAAAGACTGGTTAACCAACAAAGTAGACCGATGTGTAACTGGCAGAGTGGCGACCCAGCAAACGTGTGGAGAGCTACAGCTCCCACTTAATAATGTAGGAGTAATGGCATTGGATTTCAAGTCCAATCAAGGCATTGCTACCAGTATTGGACATGCACCTGTTGCCACGTTAATTGATGCTGAGTCGGGATCTCGACTCGCCATCACGGAGGCCTTAGCCAATCTGGTTTGGGCTCCACTTACAAATGAATTAAGCGGTGTTTCACTTAGTGCCAACTGGATGTGGCCAGCAAAAAATGAAGGTGAAAACGCCAGACTTTATGCTGCTGTAAAGGCAGTAAGTGATTTTGCATGCCAACTGGGCATTAATATACCTACAGGTAAAGATTCGATGTCAATGACGCAAAAATATCCTGGTAATGAGAAGGTCTATGCTCCAGGCACTGTCATCATCAGTTCCGTTGGAGAAGTGTCAGACATCAACCAAACGATCAGTCCTGTCATAGATTATTCACGTAAGAGCTCGATGATCATTTACGTTGATTTTTCGGGAAGTGAGTACCACTTGGGGGGATCTTCGTTGGCCCAAACACTGAACAAGGTGGGAGCAAAATCACCAGATGCTAAGCCCGGTATGGTAGCAACTGCATTCAATGGTGTTCAGCAATTGATTAAAGAGGGTCGAATTATTGCAGGCCATGATGTATCCTCTGGCGGATTAATCACCAGCCTACTGGAAATGTGTTTCGCCAATACAAAAGGTGGACTGAATATTGATCTTTCGGCGCTCGAGGCTGAAGTTGTTGAACTGCTGTTTTCTGAAAAACCTGCGCTACTGGTGCAGATCGAGGAAACCGACGTAGAAAGGTTAGATTTCATGGGTCTTTCCTATGAACAAATCGGCTTCTTGACAGATGATAGGCAATTGCAAATCACTAAAGGGGATTGGTCTCAATCATTTGATATCAATAAGTTCAGAGACCTATGGATGAGGCCTTCCTATTTACTAGACCAGGAACAGACAGAAAAGACAATCGCAGATGCACGGGCGAAGAATAGGTTCAACCAACCTCTTTCGTACCAATTTCCCATAAAATTTGACGGAAAGGCAACTACTTACCAACTTGATTTCAACCGAACTAAACGATCAGGGGTCAAGGCAGCAATAATCCGTGAGCAGGGGGTAAATAGTGATCGGGAAATGGCCTATGCACTGTGGCTGGCTGGATTTGACGTGAAGGATGTACACATGACAGACCTGATCCATGGTCGTGAAGATTTGCGAGACATTCAAATGATTGTATTTGTAGGTGGATTCTCAAATTCAGATGTACTCGGCTCCGCCAAAGGATGGGCAGGGTCCTTCCTGTTTAATGAAAAAGCAAAAGCGGCTCTGGATGCATTCTATGAACGAAAAGATACCATAAGTCTGGGTGTATGCAACGGTTGCCAACTCATGATGGAACTGGGGCTGATCTGGCCAGAACTGGGGGATCAACATCCAACCATGCACCACAATATTTCAGGAAAGTTTGAATGTGGGTTTGTCAATGTGGAGATTCAGGAAACCAACTCTATCATGCTCAAATCGATGATCGGCTCACGACTTGGCATTTGGCTTGCACATGGAGAAGGACAATTCAAACTGCCAGGGTCAGAGAACGATTATCATTTACCACTGAAGTACAGCTATTCTGATTTCCCCGGAAATGCCAATGGAAGTGATTTTGATACCGCTGCCGTCTGTTCAAATGATGGGAGGCACTTAGCCATTATGCCCCACTTGGAGCGTTCCCTTTTCCCATGGAACTGGCCACACAAACCAGGACTTGAAGGTGCAAAAGTCAGTCCCTGGCTGGAACCATTTTCTAATGCATTTGAATGGGTAAAAACACAGCACTAGAATTTTAATTTTAGAATTAATCTTCTACTTTTGCCGTCCGTTTTAAAGCGGAAGTATGGAATCGAGCATTCATTCGATTCAATATTGGCCTATGGTGTAACTGGCAACACGTCTGATTTTGGTTCAGAAGAGTCTAGGTTCGAGCCCTAGTAGGCCAACAAACAGTTCGATCCCGCAAAAAGCGGGATTCTTTATTAGCGATGGCATCAGTAAAAATTTTCTCCGGATCCGCTACCAACGAGTTGGCCACAGCCATTGCCAAAAGCTACGGCCAGCCACTCGGACAAATTCGCAAAGAGACGTTCAGTGATGGTGAGATGGGTATCTACTTCAACGAATCTGTTAGGGGTTGCGACGTTTTTTTGATTCAATCCACTACCCCACCAGCTGACAATATTTGGGAACTCCTGTTGATGATCGATGCGGCCAGGAGAGCAAGTGCCCAATATGTAACAGTGGTCGTACCCTATTATGGTTATGCACGTCAGGATCGAAAAGACAAACCTCGTGTTTCCATCGCTGCGAAGCTGGCAGCAAATGTGCTCACCTCTGCGGGGGCCGACCGAATCATGACATGTGACCTTCACGCAGGTCAAATCCAAGGATTCTTTGATATACCCGTGGACCACCTCGATGCATCCGCCATCTTTGTTCCTTATGTAAAGCAGTTGAATCTCGACAACTTGATCATCGCATCACCAGATGTAGGGGGAACAAAAAGAGCCAGGGCTTACGCAAAATATTTTGAGGTAGACATGGTCGTGTGCGACAAGCATCGTAAACGAGCAAACGAGGTGGCATCCATGCAAGTTATCGGAGATGTAGAAGGCAAAGATGTAGTCCTCGTGGATGACTTAGTAGATACAGCGGGCACCATTAGCAAGGCAGGTACCATTATCAAAGAAAAAGGAGCTAACTCTGTCCGAGCAGTAGTGACACATGGAGTGTTGTCTGGGAAGGCTCATGAGAATATTGAAGAATCAGCGCTTGAAGAGTTGGTCATAACTGACACCATACCGCAATACAAGCGTTCAGAAAAAGTGAAAGTACTGACCGTTGCAGACTTGTTTGGTCAGGCCATTAGACGAATTCAAAGTCACGATTCCATAAGCGAATTGTTTATCAAGTAATTATTTATTCAAATTAATATTTTATTCAATTATGAAAACTGTTGAGATTATAGGGTATAAAAGAG
>CAZQDI010000082.1:0-17646 GCA_964591785.1 uncultured Roseivirgaceae bacterium | reverse complement strand
GAGACGAAAGACATGGAACATTTCGAGACCTGGCCTGGTGGACGGACCAACCACTACTGGTTCGACCTCAACAGGGATTGGATCTGGGGAGTACATCCCGAATCCAGAGGACATACTGCGGTCTATCAGGAATGGATGCCGCAAGTGCACGTGGATTACCATGAGCAAGGCTATAACTCGAACTATTTTACCATGCCAGGCACCACCCCAAGGAACAAGCAGCTACCGGACAGCTACGAAGCCTGGTCTAAAGTATTTGGTGATGCCAATGTATCGGAATTCGACAAGCATCAGATCAATTATTTCACCCGGGATCGGTTCGATTTCTTCTATCCTGGCTACGGCTCCAGTTGGCCAAGTGTGATGGGGGCTGTCGGCATGTTGACCGAACAGGGAGGACATGCCGCAGGCGGCCGCATCGTAGAAACCGACGATGGATACCAATTGACCTTACGTCAGCGGGTTTTTGACCACTACACTACCTCCATCGCCACAATCAAAGCATCAGCTGAAAACCGAAAGGATTTACTGCAATACAGCTACGATTCCTGGCAGCCTGAAAACAGTAAGATAAAGACCAAAGCCTACTTCTTCAATCAGGAAGACATGTACGCTGACGAGGTAGTCAGGGTATTGAAGCGGAACGGAGTGAAGGTATACCAGGCGGATGCATCCTTCCAGGTAAACGCCGCCATCAACTATAGATCCGGCAAAAGCGAACGTAAGCGATTTGGTGAGGGAGCATACATCGTACCAACGAACCAGGCAAGAAATCTATTTATTACCTCCATCATGGAGCGTAACATGCAAATTGAAGACTCGGTCATGTATGATATGGCGACTTGGTCCGCCCCCATTGCGTACAACCTGGATGCCTGGTCCACAACTGAAAACTTCTCTGCCAACATGTCGGAAGTGAAAGCAATGCCTGAGAAGCAAGGTAGCCTCACCAATGCTGAGGCACAATATGCATATGTTATTAGCTGGGACCAGCGGGATGCGCCAAAGGCACTGTCTAAGCTTTGGGCGAAAGGCTATAATGTGCGAGCAGCTTTTGAAGCATTTGGACGAGATGGAAAACTATTTCCTGCGGGCAGTTTAATCGTGCTGAAAGGGCGCAACCGAGCAAAGAGCACTGTCATCGAACAAGATATGACCGCTATTGCTGCAGAAGCTCAAGTTGAAATTGTCGGGTTTAATAGTGGCAGAATGCAGGTAGGGATGGACCTGGCCAACACGCGCAACCGACCCATCAAACAACCTAAAATTGCATTGATGGTAGACCCTCCTTTTAGCAGCTACACCGCAGGACAGATCTACTTTCTATTTGATTGGGTCACTGAACTTCCTATTGAGCGTGTACGCACAACCGCATTGGAACAAACCAGCCTACCAAAATCCGGCTTTCGTTTTGGTGGTGCAGACTTAAAAGACTATGATGTGCTCATCCTGCCCGGGGGTGGGAATTCCCTCCCTGCGCTGTTTGGGGAAAAAGAGCAGGCGAAGCTTAAAGATTGGATTATGAATGGAGGAACCATCATCGCTACTGAGAGTGCAGCACCTTTCTTCACGAAGGAAAACTCCAGTTTAACCGAGGTGATGATGAAGGAATCGAAAAAAGACTCTTCGGAGGCACTGAACTATCTCAAGTATTCGGATCGAGAAGACTATTTCGGCAAAAAACGTATTCCAGGATCCGCATTGAATGCCACCCTGGATACTTCTAATCCTTTGGCCTTTGGTCTGAAAGCACAACTCTATGCACTGAAGTTTGGTACGAACGGGCTCGTGCCTTCAGGCGAGTTTGAAACGGTCGGATACTACAATAAGGATCGCAATCTTTTGGTTGCAGGGTACGCCTCCAAAGAAAACCAGGAACACCTGAAAGGGCTGGCTTTTGCTGGGGTGAAGCGCATGGGTGAGGGGAAAATCGTCTATCTCATTGATAACACACAATACCGCATGTTCTGGCTTGGGCCCTCGCGAATGATGCAAAATGCTGCGATGATTCTTCCGGGGTTCTAGGCTTTAAGCCATAGATCAGCTGTTCAACGAATGATCCTACGAAACCCAATGCTGGTCTGTCAAGTTTTACATTAGAAACTCATGCTGCACGTTGGTTCGTTTGATTCGTGGAGCGAAAATGATTTCTGATATGAGGCGGTCCATTCTTCCATTTATTTTCACAGCATTAGGCAACCTCGGGTTGGCCCAAGATCAGGTAGAAGCAGGACTAACCGAGTATTTACAAGAGGTAGCGCAGGAGAAGGTCTACCTCCATCTAGACAAACCCCAATACATTGTGGGAGAAGACCTTTGGCTAAAGGCATATGTAGTGGATGCCATGTCGCACCAACCTACCAAAGTAAGTGGCACCCTCCACGTTGAATTAATTGACTCCGAAAAGTCTATTGTCGATTCACTGCTTCTTTCAATCCAAAATGGCACCTGCCATGGAAGTTTCGATTTGGATAGAACCCTTAGGTCTGGAACCTATCGGATACGGGCATACACTGAATGGATGAAAAACTTCAATAGAAACCTGATTTTCAAGAGAGAACTACTACTGGTAAACCCTTCGAAGCCTCATGTAATCGATAGCATTCCTGAAGACCCTCTTGCGGTTATCAAACCTGTCGTCAATTTTTCTGCTGAAGGAGGATCACTCGTCGACGGCTTACCAACCAAGTTAAGTATTTCTGTTATGGATCATGCTGGTCAAGGTTTGCAAACCTCTGGCAAGATCTATAATGATAATGGAGTGCTGCAGGGAACCTTTCGTAGTGATGCCAATGGAACAGCTCCTTTCTTTATGAATGCTCCTGTTTTTGGAGAAATGTACTTCGCAGTCATTCATCGCGACACGTTTAAGCTGCCCGCAGTGAAATCAAAGGGTATCTCGATCAGAACTTTACATTCATTTAATTCCAAAGAAATCCAAATCACTGTCCTCTCTCGTGGAGTGAGCCTAAAAAATGGATCAATTGTGATTCACAATAGAGGCAAGCTTCTACTTAAGGAAAAATGTACTTCTGAAGATGCTTTCGCTATTCGCTTGAAGAAAGAGCTTCTTGAATATGGATTGCTACATGTGACGTTTTTCAACCAAGAAAAAATACCTGTCAGCGAACGTCTTATTTTTCCGAATTTGGCAAAAACCCAACCAACCGTAGTGCTGCATACGGACAAAGACTTTTATGACAAAAGGTCACAAGTTTCGCTTACCATCGCAGCAGCACAGGAGGTTCATTCTGCCTCAATTACCATAAGTCCCGAAGCTGAGTCTCCGTACGCTCAATTTGACGAAAACATCAGGAACTACCTGCTTTTAAGTTCCGAGTTTGAAAAGAAAATTTATTCGCCTGGCTTCTATTTTGTTGATAATGAGGAGTCGTACCGTGCAATGGATCTGCTCATGATAAGTAAGAATTGGACAAGGTTCGACTGGGAATCACTTGCCTCCTGGAAAAAAGAGTTCAACTACTTTCAGGAAGACGGCATCAGTCTCAAAGGGCAAGTAATTTCGCTGTCCAAAACTAAAAAGACAAGTAATCTAAAGGTCGGTCTCTCTGTTCCCTCTCATGGGATTCTCAACGAAACTTTTACCCCATCGGCAGATGGATCTTTTGTAATCACGGGACTAAAACTTTATGACAGCACGGAGATCTATCTGCAAGCCTTGCAAGACAGGGAAGGAAAGCTAAGGCCGTTTCAAAATTCAAAAATCTTACTAAGGCCTAAAAGCCGTCCCAACATTTCTGAGTTTACTGGCGAAACGCGGATCCCGAGCCAGTATTTCGTCAAAAAAGCAAAAATGCTTGATCAAATTGCAAAAGCTTACTTTATGGATAATGAAGCCATCTTTCTTGATGAAGTAGCTATTACCACAAAACGCCAAAAACAGAAAGAAATTGATACGCGGACCTTGCATTCAGAACCTAGCAATAGACTGCTGCTTGACTCTATTTGTTGTTTTTCAAATGGCCAAACTGCTTTTGATATATTGCAAGGATCCCCTGGTGTGGCTGTGACATCAAATCAGTCTGTAATCATCCGGGGCAAGGAGGCCAGCTACTTCCTGGATGGAATGACTATTGATAAGCAATTCATCAAGGGCATTCCACTTGAGAATATTGACTTTATCGATGTGCTTAAAGGCCCTGAAGCCGGCATTTATGGGGTTGAAAGTGCTGTCTTAGTTTATACCAGATTAGGAAGACCCCCAACAAAGCCCAAACAAGCTACCGGGGTTCTGGCGTTCACCCATCCCGGTTACCACCGGCCCAAAGAGTTCAAGAGCCCAAATTATGACTTTCCGGAAGAAGATCATGTAATTCCAGATTTTAGGACCACTCTTTATTGGAATCCGGAGGTACAGTTCAATGATTTGATCTCAGACCTTTCCTTTCATACGTCTGATCAGGACGGGAGATATCTTGTAAGAATCGAAGGCATTTTTTCTAGTGGAGAACCTTTCTTTAGTGAAAGTCATATCGAAGTAAAATAGCATGAATCAACCCATTTACGACCGTATTGGAATTCAGTATGCAACCAAACGACAGACCGACCCACGACTCGCGAAGCAAATCCATGCAAAACTTGTCAATGCAAAAAACATCGTAAACATTGGAGCAGGCACCGGGTCATATGAACCAGCTGACGCGGAGTTGATCGCCGTAGAACCCTCCTTGAAAATGATCAGCCAGCGATCTGCTGCCGCTCACCCCGTGGTTCAGGCATCTGCTGAGGCGCTTCCTTTTACAGATCGACAATTCACCCATGCCCTAACCGTTCTATCCATGCATCACTGGAAAAATCGGGGGCAAGCGTTTGCTGAGATTAATCGAGTGGCTACCGAAGGTTTCGTGGCAGTCTCCTGGGACCCTGCAGCCGATCCTTTTTGGCTAACGCGAGATTACTTCCCAGAAATCCATGCCAAGGATCAAAAGAATTTTCCTGGCAAAGAAGAGCTGTCGGAATTCTTCGATGACGTCGTATTTACCCCACTGCCTGTTCCGGAAGATTGCATCGATGGCTTCATGGCCGCTTACTGGAAGCGACCTGAAGCCTACCTCAAGCAAGAAGTACGTCAATCCATTTCTTCTTTCGCAACCTGGGAAGTCGTGCCAGAGGGCATGAAGCGCCTACAACAAGACCTGGAAACTGGGGCTTGGATAGAAAGAAATGGACCACTTATGGAGCTGTCCGAACTGGATGTGGGCTACGTGTTGATTACGGGAAAAATCAAAAAATGAACTCAAAAAGATTAAACTCATGGTGAGCAACCTAGTTCCTTGTAAATATCATGCAGGAATGGATTATCTTTTCTGCGTAATTATTTTGAAAACACAACATTTACTCAATTAGATGATGAAAAAGACGACCCTACTTCTTTCTGCCTGCCTGCTCTTAGTTACCCCTGGTTTTACGCAATGGCAATCCACCGGAGGTCCCAATGGGGGCTTTACCGATGAATTAGCAATCCTTGGAAATAGTGTCTTCGTCGCCGCAGGTAATGGTGGGATCTACCGCTCCACCGACAATGGAATTACCTGGAACCTCAGTGCCTCTGGCCTTCCCCTAAACGAAACAACGGATGACATTTTCGTGCACAATGGCTCACTTTATGCCGCACTTTCCAGATCCGGAGTTTATCAATCAGCTGACAACGGAGTAAACTGGTCTGCCATCAATACTGGCGTTGAAACGCGCACATTCCTGAAGCTTTTTGTCTCTGGAATTGAAATCTATGCTGGCGATGCAAATGGTGGGATTTACTACTCAGGGGACAATGGAACCACCTGGACAGATAAAAGTGAGGGGGTTGAAAATGTACAGTTTCAAGGCTTTTCATCTTTTGGATCGGCCATTTACGGAGGCGGCAGTCCATTTAGCGCAGAATCGCCGGCATTGTTTAAATCGACAGACAGTGGAGACACTTGGGAAGAAATAGAGGTAGTCGGACTAGGCCCCAACGGTGTGCGATCGATGACTGCCACTGAGAATAACCTTTTTGTGGGTGATGATGACGGCATTTTCATTTCTCCCGATGGTGCAGAATGGGAGAAGTCCACACTAAATGTGGGCGGTACCATCAAAAACATGGGTGTATCGGGTGATAGTGTCTTCTTAACCACGGATGCAGGAGTTTTCTATTACTCAACCAACGAGGGCACTGATTGGACCATGGTGGAAAATACCGCCACCTCTTCTTTTACCAACGATATTGCCCTGTTGGAAGATCGCATCCTCATGAGCACCAATGAGGGACTGTATTCCTCCCTGGATAATGGGCAGACCTGGATGACTGCTAATGCTGGCCTTAATGCGTTACCCATTCGATCATTGGCCTGCACTCAGGATACCCTCTTTGCAGGTAGCGAACAGGGTGGAATTTTTCAATTTACATCCACGTCAGGTTGGTCTAACATCAGTCCGGGACTGGAAGGGTTCTCATCATCTACCGTCAATGACATCGTGATTGTAAAAAATGAAGTGATTATTGGCACCAATGGAGGTGTCTTCGTTTCGACCAATTTCGAAGAGGACTGGGTTCAAACATTTGAACCCGACGGTCGGCAAATTCAGGTGCTCGATTATGACAAAGGCGTCTTCGTGGCCGGTGTCAATGGACAGGGCGTCTACATTTCTTCGGATACTGCTGAGACTTTCACCTTAGCAGAAACAAACGGCATCACAACAGAGACCAGCTACTCATCCATCTTAATTGAAGGAGACACGATCGTGGTAGGTACCGTAGGAGGCGAGCTCTTTCTCTCGACAAACCTGGGAACATCATGGGCCAACATTTCAATTTCTGATGACCTTTTCACGATCAATGATTTGGACCATACGGATGCTCGTATTTACGCAGGAACCACCCGAGGTTTAGTGATAAGTGAAGATTTGGGAAGCACTTGGAGTTTTTTCAATAACGAACAACTGGTGATATTGGATATGGAATTAATCGGGACCAAGGTTTACGCGGCTACCTCCACCGGGATCTTCGTCACGGCAACAACGAAGGAAGTATGGTCAGATGTGAGCGACAACCTGGGTAGTCTTTTCACCAATACTTTACTTGTGAAAGGTAACACACTTATCGCTGGAGCACTTGCGGCTAGTGTCTGGGAAATCCCTCTGGTAGAGACCAATCTATCGCCTGATATCACTTCACCGCCAACTGCTGAGGCTACCGAAGATGTCTTATTTACTTACATACCCACCGCAAGTGATCCGGAAAACGACAACATCAACTATAGCATTGACAATCATTCTGGTTGGATCACCATTGCTGACAATGTCGTATCAGGCACTCCAATGGAAGGAAACTTAGAAGGAACATTTGAGCTTATTGCAATTGATGAGAATGGTGCGTCCTCGATGCAAACAGTTGCAGTTATGGTTACTCCAGTGAATGACCCACCCACTATTACTGACTACTTGGGTGCAGCGACTGTTCCAGGAAACCGATCATTGGCATTCTCATTGACTGACTTTACGGTTACGGACGTAGACAATGCGTTTCCCGATGATTTTACACTTACGATACTTGCTGGTGAAAACTATGAAGTGAACGGAAGTGCCATCAGTCCTGCTCAAGATTTTGTTGGAACCATTACTGTGGTGGTCACAGTAAATGACGGAGAACTCGACAGCGAAGAATTCAGCATCGAGGTCGAAGTGACTGAGCCACTAGGGTTTGATTATAACGCGTTCCTACGAGATTTTTCTATCTATCCGAACCCCACGCATGATCACCTGAAGATCTCTGGAAAAGGTGGAAGCACGTTCTCCCTTGCTATTTTCACGCTTCAAGGCAAAGAGGTACTGAACATGGAATTGGTGGGTGGCACTGAACAACGCATCGATTTATCAACCTTGACTCCTGGGGTGTATCTGTTGAAAGTCCGTGATGAACAGCAGGAAGGTAGTATGCAATTGGTGGTGGGTAACGAGTAATTCCAAGGAAAGAAAAAGTCTGTGGTAGAAAAAATGGGGGCGTTTGGAACCTTGGAAGGCTCAACTTATTTGCCTAGAGCCTCTGCCAACATCCGATGAAACTGGTGGACCCCTTTTTCTCTAGTAGGGGAAAACCGACCTGTCGAGTAATACCTGGATCGAAGCCCTTTATGGACCCCCTCCACCACAAACTCGTCTTCTCGTTCTACCTTGTCCAGCAGTGCGCCTGCCCCGGTATGGAGTTTCGACGCATCGTAAACGTAGGAAAGAAATGAAACCTTGGTTTGATTGAGTGACAGCGGACGCACGATGTTGATAGACAAGCCCCAAGGATAAAAATTAAACATCATGTTTGGGAAAACCCAGAAGTAGTACGCTGCAATTCGTTTGCCGGCATGGATGTGATCGGAAGGCAAATCAAAAATATCTTCTGCCCCCTCGGTATACCCCACCTGAACATTGAAGTGTTCATGTAACAGCGTCTCGTAACTCCCATAGTCTAGGGCCTGGTTCAGATCCTGATGCACAAATGGAATATGAAACCCCTCGAGGTAGTTATCACAATACAATGCCCAATGGCCATTCACCAGGTACTCCTTAGATTGGACCTCATTGTAAACAAACTCCTTCAACGGCAGAAAACCGACATAGGTATTCATTTCATCAATGATCTGCTGAAACTCATTTGTACTTCCCATGTTTGCAAAAAGGAGAGGTCCCCATTGAGCTATCTCAAATCGATGCAGGTCATCGCACGCTCGCGGAAAGTTGACTGCGCGCTTAAATTCTGGCATGGACTCGAATGCACCATTCAAGCCAAACTTTCGCCCGTGATACATACAAATCATTTTTCGTTGATTTCCAGGGTTCTGAACCACCAGATTGCCACGATGCGTACACACGTTACTCAGGCAGTGAATCTCACCATTTTCGTCCTTGCTAAGAACCATTGGTTCTGTTAGGAAACCATCCAATAAGACAAATGGATGGACTTGTTTTGGTAGCTGTACCATGGCCTCATCTCCGATCCATTGCCAAGTCTTATAAAAGACCTTTTCTCGAAGTGCATCGAAGGTAGTTTGATCCTGGTAAAAGGATCCCGGAAGAGTCTCTGCCTGGGCAATGTCTGGATGAATGCTGTAGCTGGTCATGCTCATTTGGTTAGGGGGTTCTTTTCAAATTTACCATTTTTACATGGCTCAATCGACTATCCACATGCAAAGAAAAAAGCTCGGATTTTGGACCAGTTCCTCCCTGGTTGTAGGAAATATGATCGGTTCTGGTGTATTTCTGCTACCAGCCACACTGGCTGCTTTCGGCAGTATCAGCCTGATCGGTTGGGTCATCTCAGCCATAGGGGCCGCTGCTCTTGCTTTCGTTTTCATCGAGTTCAGCAAGATGCTCCCAGGTTTATCGGGAGGGCCCTATGTCTATTCCAGAAAAGGGTTGGGAGATTTTGCAGGTTTTCTCGTCGCCTGGGGCTATTGGATTTCTGTATGGTGCGTCAATGCGGCCATTGCAATTGCATTGGTGAGTTACCTGGGTGTATTTTTTCCAGTGCTCCAATCCAATAATTTAGCTGCGGTCGTAGTTGGCTTGTCGATAGTCTGGTTGGTAGTGTGGATCAATACCCGCGGCATACGAGAAGCTGGAATCTTTTCCCTGGTCACCAGCATCCTGAAAATAACTCCCTTGTTAATTATTGGAATCCTGGGACTATTCTATATGAATGTCCAGCACTTTTTGTCCTTCAACATCGGAGAGCTTTCCAATTTTCAAGCCATCACCCAGACGGCTACGCTCACTTTCTTTGCTTACATGGGAGTCGAGTGCGCCACCATTCCCTCTGGGGATGTTGAAAATCCACAAAAAACCATTCCTAGATCGACTTACTTTGGGTTAGGAATCACTGCTGTCGTCTATATATTTGGCACCACCTCCCTCATGGGCATCATTCCACCAGAAGAATTGCAATATTCACAAGCACCATTTGCAGATGCGGCAAGAATCCTCTGGGGGGAATGGGCAGAAAGCCTTGTAGCGATCGGAGCAATCATTTCTACCTTAGGTGCACTCAACGGGTGGATCCTGGTTCAAGGTCAGATCCCCGCCGCTATTGCAAGAGATGGACTTTTTCCCAGACTATTCGCGCGCGAGAACAAAAAAGGAGTCCCGGCTCTCAGCATACTCATTTCCAGCATCCTTATTTCAGTACTGATGGTTATGAACTATTCGAAGGGTCTCGTTGAAGCATTTAAATTTGCTTTGCTCCTGTCCAGCATGACTGCTTTGATTGCTTATTTGTTCACTGCGGTGAGCTACGTCTTGGTTGAAGCCAAAACTCGGGGAATGGGAAGGGGCTTCGTGTTTAAGATCATATTCGCTACTGTCGCCTTCTTTTTTGCCATCTGGGCTATCGGCGGATCTGGATTCGAAGTGGTTTATTGGGGGTTTATCCTGCTAATGCTCGGAATGCCTGTCTTCGTTTGGATGCAGTTGAAAGGAAAGTAAAATCCCTAAAAAATGAACCCAAAATATCTTTTTAAGATCAATTTCATTTACAATTATGAAATAAATATGCAACCTTTTCATACGGATCGGAATCTCTTGTAATATATTTGGTTTACAAATATGAAATAAATGAAAAGTGAACCGTATCAACTAGGTGAATTAGAAGAGCTGGTATTGATGATTGTTGCGATCCTGAATGAGGAGGCTTATGGCGTCAAAGTCATGGACGAGATTGCCGATCAGATCAACCGAAAAGTCAACATCAGCGCCGTACACACAGTACTGGATCGGCTTGAGAAAAAAGGGTTTGTAAACTCTTTCATGGGGGGTGCCAGCGCGGAAAGAGGCGGACGTAGAAAGCGACTTTTTAAAGTGACTTCCGAAGGGTCCCGGGCGCTGAACTATGTGCACAACACCAGAAATGCATTGTATGATCAGATTCCAAAAACACTATTAGGATTTGGATAAAAGCATGAACTCGGGAAATAATGAAGTACATGAAATCAACCTGAACCAGGTTCGGGATAACCAGACTACACTCAATGAGGGAACATAAACCACCAAGATGGGCAATGAGGGCCATTCAGCTCTTCTTCAAAGATCGATACATCGAGCAAATCGAAGGAGATCTCCTGGAGCTTTTCAGTCGTCGTCCATCAAGGCTCAGGTTTACCTGGAATACGCTTCGCTTTTTCAGACTTAGATATTTGAAAGGACTCGACGATTATCAACATTTAACTACACTAGCCATGGTCAAAAACTATTTAAAAGTGGCATTTAGGACACTACTCAATCAAAAAACCTATTCCACCATCAACATCTTCGGACTTGCAATAGGACTGGCTTCTTGCCTGCTTATTACGATATATGTTAATCATGAACGCAGTTATGATAAATTCTATCCGGATTCAGACAACTTGTTTCGTGTTCTAAATGGCAGGAATGGTGGCTGGACCCCTCCCCTTTTGGCAGAAAATCTCATGATTGATGTAAGTGAAATTGAAGTCGCTACCAGGATCAATGGAATATGGGAAGCCCTATTCCAGATTGAGGATCGAAGTTTTATTCAAAAGGGAGCGACTTATGCTGATCAGCATTTTTTCGAAGTCTTCAAGACCACCTTCCTAGCAGGTGATGGAGAAGCACTATCACAACCTAACTCGGTCGTATTGACCGAATCACTTGCCAAAAAGTGTTTCCCTGACGAGGCTGCTTTGGGTAAGACCATCCTCATTGATGAAGAAAATCATAAAGTCACTGGTATTGTCGTAGATCCACCGAAGAATACGCACCTCCCCTATCAATACGTGATCTCCAGTCTGGAGCCGGGGCACCGAAACTGGACCGGAAACAGTGTTAATACCTACGCCCGAACCATTCCGGGAGCAGATCCGGTCATTATCGACAATAAATTGCTGGCTTTCTTTGAAAAACATGTGGGCCCGGAAGCCCTTGAGTGGAGCGGTCATGATTCATTTGAAGAACTTGTTGCACAATTTCCGGACAGGCATTTTGGATTCACCCTATTTCCGATCACGGACATTCATTTAAAAAAAGCATACTTATCCAAAGCACCAGGGGGAGATGAGAAAAACATCCTTATTTTTTCAATCATTGCACTTTTCATCCTCATCATAGCTTGTGTCAACTACATCAATATGACCACGGCCCGCTCTGCCCTGCGTTCGAAGGAGGTAGGAATCCGAAAAGCACTTGGGTCGTATCGGAATCACATCGTATATCAGTTCATTGTGGAGTCGCTCCTCATTACTACCCTGGCTGTGGTTATTGCCATCCTCCTGGCAATCAGTGCAGTTCCTTACTTCAATGAGCTGACCGGAAGGAACTTTGTGATTTACGACCTATTTGGATGGAAGAACTTACTTTATGTAGGTGTGCTGTTAGTGACGTCTGGCTTCTTAGCTGGGCTGTATCCGGCCTATGTAATGGCCGGCTTTTCGCCGCTAAAAGCACTACGAAATCAAAAACAACAGGGAGGAAAAACTGGGCTGCGAAGTGTCTTGTTGGCTTTTCAATTTGCAGTGTCAGTGTGCTTATTGGCTGCTACAGTGGTGGTTTTCAAACAATTGAAATTCATGCAGTCTCAAGAGTTGGGAGTCAATATTGACCAAACGTTAGTCATCAATGGCG
The DNA here is from genome assembly GCA_964591785.1 of uncultured Roseivirgaceae bacterium. Taxonomy (GTDB): domain Bacteria; phylum Bacteroidota; class Bacteroidia; order Cytophagales; family Cyclobacteriaceae; genus Ekhidna. The sequence goes on along the minus strand of CAZQDI010000082.1, from coordinate 5,022 downwards.
GCCGTGTTCTTGAAGGGAAGTACGACGTATTTAAAAATGAGCTGGAGAAGCTACCCGGTATTGATAAAGTCGCTAAAGCCAGTAATATTCCTTTTCATGGATATGGTGACTGGGGATACCTGATTCCAAATGACGAGCGAAAAAGTATATCCCCTTACAATGCTTTCACGTCTGCAGAGGTACTTGACGTGCTGGATCTGGAAATGGTATCAGGCCGGTTTTTTATGGAAAACCATCCGAATGACACCAACTATGTTGTCATCAATGAGGCTTTCGTCAAGGAAGTCGGATGGGAAGATCCTATTGGCAAAGCATTAACACGAATGGATGCCTTGGATTTTAAGGTGGTAGGAGTAATGAAAGACTTTAATTACACTTCACTAAAGCATGAAATTCAACCGATGATCTTCCGCTACGGTGGCATTGCAAGCAGTGAGATTGGCATACATCATCAAGCTTACATCTTGATTAAAGTGTCTGCCAAAGACATCATGAAGACCATCGAGCAAGTGGAAACAGCTTGGGGTGAGTATGCTCGAAATTATCCCTTGGATGCTTTTTTTCTGGATGATTCTTTTCAGCGCCATTACGAGGCAGAACGAAAGTTCGGCTCGGTATTCACCACTTTTTCCTGTTTGGCCATTATCATAGCGTTTATGGGTCTATTTGCCTTAACGACCTTTGTTCTTCAAAAGCGAATCAAAGAAATAGCCATTCGAAAGGTACTTGGGGCAACGATTCCAAGTCTATTGAAATTATTGATTAAAGATTTTACAAAGCTGGTCACCTTCGGAGGTGTGGTCGGAATTGCGGTCTCGTTTTATTGGCTACAAGAATGGTTGCTTGAGTACAGCTATCGCATTGAGCTTAGCTGGTATTTGTTGGCAATACCCATTTTGATGGTGCTTGTAATGACCTGGATGGTGGTGTCTGTAAAATCATACTATGCGGCCACGTCGAATCTGTCCAACGCATTAAAAGACGAATAACAATTCCTACAAAAAATGTGTTTAACTGAGACTCAAACAGACTGGCTTGATTGTTGTAAAATCAAAATAAAATTTAAGACTATGAGACTTTTTGCAGTACTGCTACTTTTTCTTTTTTTCGTTGCATGTGACTCGTCAGAATCTCCAGAGCCCATCGTAGAAGATCCTGAATTTATTATTGGCGATCTGGAGAACGAGACTGCCAGCTACTTCACCGTTAACGAACAAATTACAGTTCCAACAACCACCACAGAAGTAGAGCATTCTTTTGATATCGATAATGACGGTATCGATGATTTAAGAATCTCGATAACCACATCAGCCGAAGACTTCATGGAAGAAGTCTGGATCCTACCTCTGAATGGCTTGTCCATAAGTAAATTAGACTGGGGCATGTTCAAAGGTGAAGAAACCTCCATTGTAAGTGGACGAGCAGAGGGTACGGTGCTTATTGCGGAAGAAATTGATTGGAGCACAGGCAGATTGCTATTTGCATATCGTATTCGAAATACAGGCTTATTTCCTTACTCGTTGAGTTTTGACCAGGCATTTTTACCGCTATTGAAGAATGGTAAAACTGGCTGGATCTCGTATTACATCGAAGTAGATGAATCGAGAGGAATTGCGTTATCCAAGATCGGTTTTGACACCTTCTGTCTTGATCAGGAATAAGTTCCGACCCTGTAAACGTATGAGTTAAAATTTGAGATCTCTTTGTAACTTCAAGGGTTATGAAGAAATCACTAACCTTAACCCTATTGATTGCTATCGCCTGCTGTGCGATGGCTCAGAAGAAAAAACAGCTTGCGCCAAGCACTCCGCTTGATAGTGTGTATCAAGGCATCAAATGGCGAAACATTGGCCCCACCCGGGGTGGTAGAAGTGTGGCCTCCAGTGGCGTGGTAAATGACCCTTTCACCTACTATATGGGGTCCACCGGTGGCGGGATCTGGAAGACTACCGATGGGGGCATCCGGTGGAAAAACATCTCGGACGGACAGCTTAAGACTGGAACCGTAGGTGCCATCGCGGTCTCTGAATCCGATCCAAATGTGATTTACGTCGGCATGGGAGAGCACCCGGTAAGAGGTGTGATGACCTCTAACGGCGATGGGATTTACAAAAGTACGGATGCAGGAAAGACCTGGAAACACAAGGGTTTGGAACAATCCATGCACATTTCTGATGTGGTAGTTCATCCCGCAAACCCTGATATCGTTTTTGTATCTGTTCAAGGAGCTTTGTACGGTCCTTCGCAGGAACGAGGAGTCTACAAATCCGTCGATGGTGGTGAGTCCTGGAGTCGCGTACTTTACAAAAGCTCCAACGCTGGCGCGTCTTCCTTGTCCATGGACATGACCAACCCCAGGATTCTTTACGCAGCACTATGGGATCACCAACGCCACCCCTACACCGTCCGGTCCGGTGGACCAAACTCAGGAATTTATAAATCTACTGATATGGGCGAAACATGGGAAAAGTTGGAGGAGGGATTACCAGAAGAACTGGGGAAGTCGGGCATTTCGGTTTCTCGAGCCAACCCTGACCTGGTATTTGCCATTATTGAATCTGAAGAAGGTAAATCCGGCCTTTACCGATCCAACGACGCTGGAAAAAGTTGGACGCAAATCAACAAGCAACGTGTATTAGTCACTCGCTCCTGGTACTACATGGAAGTATTCGCAGATCCTGTTAATGAAAACATTGTGTATGTCTTAAATGCTCCGGTCATGAAATCCATAGATGGCGGTCGATCCTTTACCAATGTAGCAGTACCGCATGGGGACAATCATCATTTATGGATCAACCCTACCAATAATCAGGTGATGATCAACTCTAACGATGGTGGTGCCAATGTTTCTTTCAATGGAGGTAAGAGTTGGAGTACCCAGCAAAATCAACCTACCGCCCAATTTTATCGGGTGATCACGGATGACCTTGTCCCCTACAATGTGTATGGAGGACAGCAGGACAATTCTGCGATTGCCATTGCAAGCCGCACGAATGGTTGGGGCATTGGATGGAAGGATTGGTACTCAGTTGCAGGATGTGAAAGTGCGTACCTGGCATTTGACCCAAAAAATCCTGAAGTGGTTTATGGTGGTTGCTACCAAGGCATCATTGAGCGCTGGGAAAAAGCTACGAATGAAGGTAAGCCCATCATGCAGTATCCTGAACTTCGATTAAGTGGAATTCCAAAAGACTTTAAATACCGGTTCAACTGGAATGCACCTATCATTGCTTCTCCTCATGACCCAAATACCATCTATCATGCAGGTAACGTGGTGTTCAAGACGACAAATGGCGGGAGTACCTGGGAAGCAATATCACCGGATCTCACTCGAAACGATACCACGAAACAAGGCCCCGGAGGAAGGCCTTACACCAACGAGGCTGCTGGCGGAGAAAACTACAACACCATCATGTACTTGACCGAATCTACACATGAACAAGGAGTCTTGTGGGCCGGTACCGACGACGGTTACGTTCACATCACGAAAAATGACGGTGAGTCATGGACTAACGTTACACCCAAAGGACTCAAGGAAGGCATCGTCAACTCGATCGAGGTATCCCCTCATGACCCAGCTGCGGCTTACATCACGGTGATGCGGTATAAATTCAATGATCTGACACCCTTAGCATTTAAAACAAGTGACTATGGTCAATCGTGGACTAAAATCACCGCTGGGTTTGACGACCCGAATGGTTTTGTGCGTGTGATCCGAGCAGACCCTCGCAAGAACGGCTTGCTTTACGCTGGCACAGAAACAGGTTTATACATTTCGTCAAATAATGGTACGTCTTGGAAAAAGATGCAACTCAATCTACCCATTGTGCCCATCAACGACTTGACCATTCGCCAAAATGACCTTATTGCAGCTACTGCGGGAAGATCCTTCTGGATTCTCGACGATCTTAGCGCCATCCAGGAGACCATGGCCACTGAAATCGCAACGGTCGGATTATTCACGAAAGAGAACCACTACCGAATCTTGGGGGGTAGCGCGCCACTTGATGCTGGAAGAAATCCTCCCTCTGGTGTCACCTTTGATTACTATTTGCCTGAGGAGGTACCTGATTCTATCACCTTTTCTATTGAAATACTCGAAGGTGAAGAAGTTATTCGGACATTCAGCAATCAAAAAGATGATTCTTTTAAGACCTTTCAGGGGGGTCCACCTGCTCCTAAAGTCCTGTCCGGCCAGAAAGGAATGAATCGGTTTACCTGGGATTTTAGAAGAGCAACCCTTCCGGCAGTAAACGGAATCTTTGTCATGGGCGACTATAAAGGGGCCCAGGTAGGACCGGGTAACTACCGAATTCGATTCAATACCGAGCAGGATACCCTGATCAAGGAGGTAACTATTCTTGAAGTACCAGGACAAACCTATCCCGCATCCTCTTGGGAGCAACAGCAACAAATGATGAAGGATCTTACCCAGATGGTGGAAGAAATGCATGAAAGTGTAAATACGATGCGAGATGCCAAAGTACAACTAAAAGGCTATCAGAAAAGGCTAAAAGATCGTGTGGGTACTGAAGCACTCTTAGATACCGCCAAAGCACTGGTGAAGAAGATTGAAACGTGGGAAAACAACCTGATTCAACCTAAGCAGAAAACCTTTCAGGATGTGATCAACTTCCAGAACCAACTCAACAGCCAAATGATGCACTTAAAATCATTTCTTGATGTCGCAGACCCACGAGTGACCGAGGGAGCCAGGGATCGATTTGAAGATGTCAAGAATCAATGGAATGGATTTGCAACGGAGCAAAAGCAATTGATTGATGTAGAACTAAAAGCCTTTAATGATCTTTATCAATCTTTGAGCCTACCAGCGGTCATACTGGACAAATAGCTATGAATCGAACACCTTATTTTCTCCTTGTACTATTGATCACCGCTTGCAACTCTGCAAATCAAAAGAGTCTGGATAAGTCATTTGTTGATCCTGCGAGTGGCTTCTCGCAGGCAGTCGTAACAAGCTACAACGGACTGAAGACGATCCACATTTCTGGCCAGGTTGGA
>CAZQDI010000081.1:0-17794 GCA_964591785.1 uncultured Roseivirgaceae bacterium | reverse complement strand
GGATTTGAAATTTTCCTGCGAAAAACAGACTATTGATCGGTCCTTTCGCATCAATGTAAGCCATGGTTGTGTCCAGGGAATCCGCTGTAATTATCATCCATGAATTGGTGCTGCAAGGGGGGTACGAATAAGAGCCATCCGGATTACTGAATCCTGCCAGACCCCAATGGTTAAAAATGGAAATGGAATCCGGCGATTGCAGTGGAAGTTCCGGCTCACAGAACAGGTCTCGTAAGGTGAATCCATTGAATTGGCCGTCCGTTAGTTCGTAATAGAAATCCTGAGCTTTGTAGTCGAAAATGCAATCAAAAGTTCCAGAGAAGACGCCATTGATAGTGTCAAACTCCGTTAAGGTGAAATCACCACTGGTAGCAAATCCACTACTACCCGATCTACCCACCCATTTATATAGTTGAATGCTGCTGGTATTAATGGAATGATCCACCGTATTCAGTCCTGGTTTTGGATCTTCGATTCGAAAGAAGATTAGAAATTTTTCGTCATTACCTACCTGATCAATGGTGTCAATGGCACCAAATCCCAGGACTCCATTATAGTACGAAGCAGTTCCACTTAAGTCCGGGACAAAAAGTTCATCGTTGATCAAAACAGAAAACTGAAGTTTTGAAAGGTCCGGCTCGTCAGAGGAACCACACCCGACTGCCAACAGGAGAACCATGAACAGTCCATTCAGTATGGATAGATGCGAATGATGAAGATCGTTTTCGATGTGCCTCATAATCGATGATCGGTAGATTAAATCTAGCATTTTCTGATAGGCTGCAAAAGGGATTTGTTGAAACATCCAAGCAATGAAAAGTGATTTTTATAGACTTGTTGGTTTCCATCCAAAGCATCAACCACCACTTGACTCGAATCTGCTGCTATCGGATTGCGTAGCGGGTCAAGGAACCATCAATCGTCGAAATCAACAAGTCACCATTGTCAAATTCCTGGATGTAAGTGGATCCAAGTGTGCTTGTCTCTATGCTGGAAAGTTTTTGGCCACCATGGTCTTGAACCAAAAAGGTCGAGGCAACGCTTAAAGATTGCAAATCATTGAAGGTGAAGTATGTGATGCCATTGGAAGCAGTTAGTGGTCTGCTAATTGTTATTCTATCATTTGGAAAGCCAAGATTTCCCTTGGTGTTAAATGCCACCACATTGCCACCGTTGTCAATCTTCATTAAGAATAATATGTCCAGAGACTCGTTGGGTCGCTGCTCGCCTTCCATTAAGAATTTATCACCTGCCACTACGAGTTCACCCCTGGATTCGAAAAAACGCTCGGACACAGCAAAAACGCCTTGCCCCAGGTACTCTCGAAGAATGGGGCCAAGTTCGAGGGTCCATACAGCAGCACCGCTGACATCCAGTTTCCCTAGTTTGTTTCCAGAGTAATAGATCACTCCTTCATCAGCAGTTTCAAAAAATTCCCATAACTCTGCATCAAATGATCTGTTCGAATCGACTTCCAAAGACCATAAGACTTCTAACTCATAGGTGTATTTGGTAAGCCAGATACTCCCTCTTTTAGCTGGGTCAAGAGATAGCCTATTTGACCCATATAGCCCATTTTTCCCAATTTGAAGTTGGTATTGACCGTCATTCAAGGAGTCGATGTTGAAATCTGCAAGTGAGATGGTCTTGAATAGACTTAAACGCTCTGAATTCACGTCAAAACTATAGACCTGCATGTTTCTATTAGCGGTAGGCGAATTTGACAAATTAAAAAGCACTTGATCATCCTTTTTGATGAAGTTCGTGTTTTGATCTAGAAAACCAGTCAGTTCCGGATAGACTTGTAGAAGTTCCCCTTGATTGGATACCAGGCCCAGTTGATTTTCGTCAAATAGTACCAATAGTTTTTCACCCAGGAGCAAAGTCGGGTTTTCATATCCGCCTGTATTCCCGGCACCGGAGGTTTCATCCGGTTCCAGATCCAAAGACCATACTTCATCCAGCGTGATGGTGGTGTCATTATCGCTTCCACATGAAGCGATCAGGACGAACAGTATGAGAAAAAGTCTTTTCATTTCGAAGCTGTACTCATTAGGAATCCAAAAATCAATTGCGTCGCATGAGCTCTTGTCAATTAAAAGTACGCTACGAAACTCAGGTGTACAACTTGCTCCTTCCTAGTTGACCTAAAACACCACAGGTGCTGCACAAAAAAACTTGAAGAATCGCCTCCATAAAGAACTCTTATTCACTGACCTTGGCTCGATGTACCTGAAAGAACCCATAATAATATTCTTTGAGCGCAGTAGTTTTTCCATCCTTAGACACATCGAACTCAATAAAATCAAAGGGATAGCTTTCCAGCCAGAACTTGTTTTCACCCATGTAAATAAGCGTCTCACACTGATCCCCAAGGCAATAGCTGAGCTTTTCATTTGCTGATAACCGAATGGAAACGACCTCTCCTTCCAGGTCAAATTCATAACTGTAACCATGATAGTTCCCGACAAACACTGTTGGGTCTGTGATCTTTAGGTTCTTTTCCTCGTAATCTGGGACGTTCCAATTCAACAGCATCAAAGCGAATGAAGCAAAAATATGGTCCAGACCTGCTGGGGTACCGTCCGTATTCATTATTCCTGCGAAGGTCAGATTTAATTCAGGAAAATGACTCAAGATCGCATAGGTCGATTTCCACCCGCCCGTATGCCCAATGATCGGTTCACCAAGAAAATAACCGTTTCTTACACCTAAGCCATAACCTGTCGTGGAATTGATACTCAGGGATGTAGGTGTAACCATTTCTTCAAAGGAGTTTGGGTGGAGAAACTCTTTCCAATAAGCTGGAAACTTCACCAACTCTGCGGAGGTGGCAGTCAGGCCACCATCCCCAATCACATACACCCAGGTAGGGATCTTTTTGAATTTACCACCCTCGACGAAGTCGAAAATCGGCGTGGTCTCCGGTAATTCTACGGCATGCTTGATTAACTGAAAGTCTAAGTCGCCAGGTTCATTGATATATTGATCAATAAGTTCTTGCCAGGACTTATTCGTAGCATTCTCAGCAATGAAGGCCATCATCATGAACCCGGAATTACAATACTGGTAGTTGCTGCCGGGTTCAAAAGTTAATTTTTTGTCTTTAAAGAATTTAAGGAAATCTTGCTTGCCCGGGACCACCCCAGTCCGCATGAATATCGAATCAATCTCCAGGGCATAGTCCAATAATCCAGAGGTATGAGATAGCAAGTGACGCAATTTGATTTTCCTGGCTTGTTCCACTTCCGGAAATTCAGGCAGGAGCTCCCAAACGGTCTGATCCAGGTGAATTTGGCCTTCCTCAACAAGTTTCATGATCACTGATACACCGACCAGTTTTGAAACGGAAGCTATATCAAATCTGGTCTCAGCGGATACGGGTACTACTTTTTCTGCATCTGTATACCCAAAAGATCCGGAATAAATTGAGGTGCCTGCAGAATCGATGGCTATAGAGAAGCCGAGAATTTCACCTTGAGCAATCATTGCATGCCCAAGGGAATCAAGTTTTGCTGTTCGTTTCGAACGGATTGGTTCGCTGTTTGTAGTGCAAGCAGCCAAAACGACTAAAACAAGTGGAAGTGCAAAGTAGCTTCTTATCATAGAGGCAACCGGTAGTTTCACCTCTATAAACTTAGCCATTTAATGACACCTTTCTACCGATGCACTGGCATGTGAAGGCCTCAAGCTACCTGAAGTATCGCTCCTTCATCGATTTTTCCAGGTCCTCTCGATGATCGGGATGAGCGATGGAAATCAAGGCTTTTGCACGATCCAGTAGGTCTCTGCCAAATAAATTTACTGCACCGTATTCGGTAACGATCCAACGAACATGAGCTCGTGTCGTGGTCACACTTGCTCCTGGTCTCAGTAAGGGATTGATTTTAGAAACTCCTTTTTTGGTGGTTGATGTCATGGCAATAATTGGCTTCCCTCCCGGAGTGAGTGCGGCCCCACGAATGAAGTCCATCTGTCCTCCTACTCCTGAGTATTGATACGTCCCGATACTGTCAGCACACACCTGCCCGGTCAAGTCTATTTCTATCGCACTATTTACAGCCACCACCTTCGGGTTTTTTCTGATCAGGGCCGTATCATTGGTAAATGAAGCTTCCTTAAACTCCACAACTGGGTTGTCATCGAGGAAGTCATATAATTTTTTAGAGCCCAGGGTGAAACAACTTACCAGTTTTCCTGGCAGCACTTTTTTGTATTTTCCGGTAATCACTCCTTTTTCCACCAGTGGCAGTACGCCATCTGAAAACATTTCAGTATGGATGCCGAGATCCTGATGCCCTCCAAGCTGAGACAAGACTGCATCGGGGATGCCCCCTATTCCCATCTGCAGGGTTGACCCATCTTCTATCAACTCTGCGATGTATTTGCCAATTTTAACCTCTTCTTCACTAAGATGTTTGGGCTCTACAGCGAACATCGGGTCATGCGTTTCCACCGCCTTATCAATTTGCGAAATGTGAATGAAGCCATCTCCATGCACTCGCGGCACATGCTCATTGACTTCAACTACCAGGTGCTTGGCGGCTCGAATCGCAGCCAAAGAAACATCGACTGATGTCCCTAATGAGCAATACCCATGCTGGTCAGGTGGGGAAACTTTTAGGAGGGCTACATCTACCTTCTTTTCTCCATATTCGAGTAGCTGATAGATTTCACTGAGAAACACGGGAATGTAATTGGCCTTATTGCTGTCATTAACCATCTTTCGGACATTCCCACCAACGAAACAACTATACGTCGTGAATTTGTCATTGTCCAGGTAAGTCGCATTCCCTTCCGTATGGATGTGAATCAGGTTTACGTTCTTAACATCGAGGTTTGAAAGGCGGCCCATCAATGAACTGGGGGTCATCGCAGCACTGTGCACAAATACATTGTCACCATCTTTGATCAGTGATAGTGCTTCTTCAGGAGTGGTAAAATTCATGAGCTTCAGGCTGGTTTAGCGGGTTGAAATATTTGATTACTTTGATGAATGGTTAAAAAAGTCACAAGACCTACTACAGTCACAGAACTTATGGGCATTAAGATAGCGGAAATAAGTGGGGTTAGGTGACCCGTCACGGCAAAAGACAGGCCGACAATGTTATATAGAAATGAGACGGCAAAAGCGACGAAAACGATTTGAGAGACGCGCTTGGCGTAGCGCAGGATCCTGGCAATCTTTATCAACTCATCTGATCGAAGAATGGCATCACAAGCCGGCGAAAACTGGTGAATATCTTCCGCAACCGCAATCCCTACCTCCGCTTTTTTTAGTGCTCCGGCATCGTTGAGGCCATCACCAATCATTAATACATGGTCCTCTCGAGAATGAACAAATTGGAGTTTATCCATGGGTTTTTGATCAAACCACAATTCCTCAAAATATGGACTCAATTTCTTCTTTTCTGAAGCATTGTCTCCGGACAACAAAAACAGCTTAACCTGCGTTTTGAGAGCCTTCAATTCTTCGAGAATACCTTTGCGATATCTGGACTTGATCTTAAAAGCCCCCTGCTTCTCTCCAACCTGCACAAACACCATGGATTCGCCGGGTTCAAACGACTTGTATTCAACCCCTAAATAACCAGCCGATCCCACCTTGATGGCTATGTCATTCACGGTTGATGTAAAACCTTTTCCAACTTCTTCTTTAAACTGACCAATCGGAAGTTTGGGGACCTTCGGCATTTGCGCATGGATGAGCCTACTCAATGGATGTGCAGAATTACCCAGTGCAGAACGAAGTAGTCTGTGGTCCATTTCATTCAATGGATCTCCTTCATAAAAAGCAGTAGCTTCACTCTCAGTAAGCGTTCCGGTCTTGTCAAAAACGATGCTATCGATCCTGGCCAGCGCTTCTATAACCTCAGCATTCTTCAGAAACAGACCTTTTTGACCCAGTATTCGCATGGCGTGCCCATAGGTAAACGGAAGCACCAGGGCCAAGGCGCATGGACAAGCAACGATCAGTACGGCGGAAATCGCATTCCAAACGATCGATTGATCCATAATCCACCAGTAGAGCCCTGTCATGACAGCAATCAAAACGATGGCAAGCGTAAAGTACTTGCTGATTTTATCCACCCAGGTCTGCAGGTTCTCATTTTTCTTTTTGAAGACTTCCTGATTCCAGAGCTGCGTAAGCTCACTGTTGTTGACGGACTTCTTCAATTCCACCACCAACTCAGCACCTTTTTGTCTTCCTCCTGCATAGACAATTTGTCCTGTGGTTTTGGTGACCGGTCTGGACTCGCCTGTAACAAAACTGTAGTCTATATTACCCTGTCCAGAAATTACCTTGGCGTCGGCAGGGATCAACTCATCATTGTGAATGACGACAACATCCCCTTTTTTAAGTTCCTTGAGGGTTCGCTGGAATTCCTCTCCATCTATGAGACAGGTGATGGAAATTGGGAAATACGAAGTATAGTCACGTTCAAAAGAAAGAGCCTGATAAGTCTTGCTTTGATACCATTTGCCAATAAGTAAAAAGAAAATAAGACCCGTAAGCGAATCAATATATCCCATACCCGATTGGGTCGCAATCTCATAAGCACTTCTCCCGAAGAGTGTCAGGATACCTAGAACGATCGGCACGTCAATGTTTAGGTTCCAAAAGAGCATTCCCTTCCAGGCTTTCTTGAAATAGTCACGCGCAGAATAGAAAAGAACAGGGAACGCAAAAGCAAGATTGATCCAACTAAACAAGCTTTTGAACTCTTGAGTGAGCAAAAGCTTGCCATCCAGGTACTCCGGCATACTCATTAGCATACTATTGCCAAAGCAAAATCCTGCTACCGCTATTTTGACGCCGATGTTAGACTTCTTGACATGTTTTTTGGTTTTATCCAAATTCTCCAATGTCACCGCAGGGGGATACCCCAATTGAGAGAGCAAAACTGCCAGGCTTTTTAGTGAAGTGTGTTCATTGAAGGTAATGGTGACTTCTTTCTTGGTAAAATGAACTTCTGATCTGAGTACGGTCGGCTCAATAAGGGGTAGATGCTCCAGCAAGTAGATGCACGAACTGCAATGAATACCAGGCAAGGAAAATCGAATGACCGCAATTTCTTCATCAGCAAACGAAAGGAGTTGCCTGGTAACATCTTCATTATCAAGAAAGCTGTATTTCCGCTCTGCTTTGATCTGCGAAACCGATTTGTTGTTTTCAGCAGTCTCCAGGTAGTAGTCTTGAAGCTCGGACTGATTCAATAGTTCATCCACTGCCTTACATCCGTAGCAACAGTAATGATTCGAGTTTACCGTAATCGATTCGTCGCAAGGATCTCCGCAATGGTGACAGGTTACTTCCTCAGCTAGCGATTGCTCCATTAGATTTCGCATTATTGGGAACAATCATAACCGGGACATTGCATTGTTCGATGACCAACGTGGCATGGCTTCCCAGATCATTGCCTGCTCCATGGCTGTTTACTCCCAAAATAACCAGATCATACGCATGGTCTCTAATGAATTGAAGCATGGTTTTAGCTACATTTCCCGGCAAAACGTGGTTCTGAATGGCGACACTTCGGTCCTCAATGAGGTCCTTGGACAATTCATTCATTCGCGATTTCACCTCTTCTAGTCGCTCTGGAAGTTGTTGAAGTGATTTGTCGTCCGTAAATCTTGAGACCGTCGGGACAACATGCAAAATATTCAGTTGAGCTTTGTTCGCGAAGGCGAGTTCCATCCCCATTTTTGTCGCTTGCCACGCTGCTGGAGAAAAGTCTGTTGGAATTAGAATTTGATCGATCACGCGTCCATTTTTATAAATCAAAGTCAAAACTAACGCGCTAAAACACCATCCAAACTGATTTGTATCAGTTTGAATTTTGAAGTTTATCATGAACATGTACCTCAACAATCACATTCCTGTAGTAGGTTTATCATAAAAATACCTCCCTGGAACGTCGAGATTCGCTATGAAAATAAGCAATGAATATCTTATGTCTGAAAAAGGACTTGAACTGCTGAATAAACTATTTCATAGCTCGGGGGAAGGTATTATGTTCTTCGATCGTGACGGACTTATTTCCACGTTGAATCCCCGGGCAGAGCAAATGTTTGGCTACAGTGAGCAAGAGCTTCGGGGTCAGCCGGTGGAGGTACTTATTCCAGAAGGAGCACGAAAAAATCATATCCAATCAAGACAATCCTTTGTTACCGACCCGACGCCTAGACAAATGGGTGCCGGGCGTGATTTGGAAGGCTTACGAAAAGATGGATCGACCTTTCCATTGGAAATAAGTTTAAGCTATATACAGCATGAGAATGAGACATTAATCGTCGCGTTTATTACCGACATCACGGTCAGAAAACAAAATGAGCTGGAACTTGAGAAGCAGCGAGAGAAACTACAGGAGTACACCCAGCGACTTGAGCGAAAAGTGAAGGAACGTACCAGTGAGCTTGAACACATGAATCTTGGGCTACAAAGTCAGATACAGGAACGGAAACTTGCCGAAAATGCCCTTAAGGAAAGTCTAAAGGACCTTAAGCAGGCGGAGCAAGAAATACTGAATACCTTAAATAAGGAACGTCAATTGGGTGAAATGAAATCCAGATTTGTCTCCATGGCCAGTCATGAGTTTCGGACACCATTGACCACCATTTTATCTTCTGCCAATTTGATCGCCAGGTACACAGATAATCAAGATGCTCGAGAAAAACATGTAGGGCGAATCAAAAGCAGTGTACAAAACCTTACAGTTATTTTGAACGATTTTCTTTCCCTGGAAAAATTGGAAAGCGGAGCGCAGAAAGTAGAACTTAAGGAATTTGACTTATCAAACCTAATCGAAGAAGTTGCGGAAGAGGTGGATGTCTTAAAAAAGGCAAACCAGGAAATTACGGTAGATGGAGCAGCGATTTCGATCACCTCTGATCCTCATATTCTTAAAAATGTCCTAATCAATTTACTGTCTAATGCCATCAAGTACTCCCCTGATGACGGAAGAATTGAGCTCACAACTTCCAACGGCTCCTCGAACAAAATTACCATCAAAGATTACGGGATTGGAATTCCAAAAAAAGATCAGGAACAGCTATTTGAAAGATTTCATCGAGCTGAAAATGCCACAAACATTCAAGGCACGGGACTTGGCCTGCATATCGTCAAAAAGTACGTCGAATTATTGAACGGCTCCATCTCATTTGAGAGCACAGAGGGTCAGGGAAGTACGTTTTCAATATCATTGCCTTAGCAATGACTTCCTCTTCATAAAGTAAACAAGTGGACCGACAATCGGCACTAGTGTGACAATTGCAAACCATATCATTTTACGATTTGAATCAAGATGAGAAAACAGGATGTTGACCATGGAAATGATTGCCACAGCAGCTGCAAAGATTGATAAGGTTAACCAGTAGCTCATAACAGTTCTTTTTGAGAAATAGACAAATTTCCAATCACAAGTACTATGATTTAGATTAGCGAATAATATGATCTTGATCAAACATTCAAGATCTCAACAAAAGATAATCAGATGGCTAATCAGCGAATTTTAGTAATTGAAGATCAGGAAGATGTAAGAGAAAACATTGTAGAGTTGCTGGAGCTTTCAAACTATCATGTATCTTCTGCATCAGACGGCAAAGAAGGCGTTAAAAAAGCGCTGGATTCCCCGCCAGACCTCATCCTATGTGACATCATGATGCCTGGTATGGACGGATACGAAGTCCTATATCTACTTTCGAAGAATCCAGCCACCAGTTCCCTGCCCTTTATATTCCTTACAGCAAAGGCTGAAAAGCAGGATTTTAGAAAAGGAATGAGCATGGGAGCCGATGACTACATTACCAAGCCTTTTGAAGAAATGGATTTATTGGGGGCCATTGAAAGAAGATTGGCTAAGTACAGCGAAATTTCTAAAGCCTCGGGATTAGCCGAATTAACCAGTATTGCTGCCAAGCATCATTCCCTGGATGATCTTGAACGGGACAGGAAGACGAGGACCTTCAAGAAAAAAGATGTCATCTATCGCGAGGGGGACTTTGGGTCATATGTGTACAAGATCAATCAGGGCAAAGTGAAAACCTATCACATCAATGAAGATGGCAAAGAGTTTATCCACGATTTGTTGAAGGAGGGTGATTTTATTGGAGAAATGGCGATGATCCAGGATTTGCCTCGGACCGAATTTGCTGAGGCCCTTGAGGAAACAGAGCTGCTATTGATCCCAAGAGATGACTTTCAAAAGTTGATTTTTGGCAATCGAGAGGTGGCCTCCAAATTCATCAAAATGATTGCTAAAGATCTGAATGAAAGAGAACATGAGCTGATGGAGATTGCATACAATACAGTCCGTAAACGGACGGCGGATTCCTTAATGAAACTGCATGAGACGTATACCAAAGGAGAGCGTTCGGTCTCTTTTGAGGTTGCAAGGGCTGATCTCGCCAGCATGGTCGGCACTGCGACTGAGTCCGTGATCCGAGTACTTTCCGAATTCAAGAAAGACGGATTGATCGAGGTGAACGGCAGTGAGATTGTGATTGTTGATCCTGACAAAATCAGCAGCATTAAGTTCTAGCTCTTTCACAACCAGAACAAAAAAGCCGATTCTCAGAATCGGCTTTTTCAATGAGATACCATTGCTCTTATTTGCTGGCCACAATGCTTAGCGTGAGCGCAATATCATCAGAAAGAATATAATCCTGAATGTAATGCTCCCAGCTGACCTCATATTTTTGGCGATCAAATACAAGTGTCCCTGCGCCATTTAAACCCTCTTCGGTGATTTCGAGAGAGGTGAGTTCCACAGTCTCTTCGTTGGTGTTTCCCCTGATGGTTAGATCACCAACTAGTTGATTTGCGGTGTGTGACTTCACCACAAAAGTAGCCTCAGGAAACTCCTCGACCAGGAAGAAATCACCTGTTGCTAAGTGGTCAACCAGATCTTGGGGAGTTTTGCCACTTGCGGTATAGGAAGCCGTATCCAAAGGTTGTATTGAAGTCATATCAATCACTACTTCACCCCCAGTGATGCTGCCTCCGGCAACTTCCATGGATCCTGATTTAATGTTAATCACCCCATTGTGACCATAGACTCCGGCCACTTCACCTTTCCAGGCTACTTCTGAATTGGCGGCATCAATACCATAGGTTACCGCTTCCCCAGATGCAGGCGCTTCTGATTCACTTCCTTCAGCTGTTTCTTCCGAAGCTGCAGATCCCGATCCAGTCCCGCAGGACGAGATCGCTAATGCTAAAATTGCAATAATTGCTAATGAGTTTAATCTTTTCATAGTCAGTTAAATTTTCACAAAACTAGACAAATAATACATTTAATGTATGTACATCTATTAATTTCCTTTTAAACAGAAGATCACCACTAACAACATCCACCCCCATCATAAAAGAAGGTGCTATCACTGACAAAAATATCTTCAGAAGCCTCGGCAAGATTAGCGGCGGTTTTATCACAAACTGCCAGAGGTTGATTGTATAGCAGCACATGCCCGGCATGATCATCATAGTATTCTTCTTCGCCGGTATAAATCGCAGTTTTTCCGGTAAAAACGCATGGGCCATCTGAAGGCATTGGATCCTTTATGGCACAGACTTCCACACTTTCAATATAGATTGGATATGGTGTGTCGTACTTTTTGGTATCTAATATTCGATATGGACGTTTGGCACGAATCTCCACAGTGCCAAACCCGATATCCGTAATCATCTGAATGTAAGATTTCAATGGTAAGGCTCCACTTAAGCAAAGACCTCTGAGTTCCGGATCATCCTTAAGATTCTCTGGCATCACATCTTCGCTTACGGGATCAGAAAGTACTAATCGTCCATGAGGCTTAAGTACCCGATACATTTCACTCAGTGCGCGTTTCAAGTCTTCTTCCTTAAAGATGTTGAATAGGCAATTTTGAGCTGCTACATCAACCGATGCATCTTCAACTGGTAGATTGAGTGCGTCTCCTTTTCTAAGACTTACAAAGTCAGAATTAAACCAGGGGTTCAGACTTTCTGCCTCCTTAAAATTGTCTGCCGATGCCTGGAGCATTTCGTCTACTACGTCCACACCAATCACGCCGTCTTTTTGTCTGCTGAAGTAGGAAAATTGAAGTAGCTCCATACCGCCCCCGACTCCCACATACAAAATTTTAGGATCATTCGTGAGATCTCTCGCATTGACCGTACTGCCACAGCCATAGTTCATTTGCTGCATGATTTTCGGAATGTCAAGACCGGGCAAGGCCCAGATTGGAGTGGTGGTGCAACAGAGCCCGATGTCGGGAGTCTCTGCAGCCTTCTTGTAAATATCTTTTGTTGTCTCTAAATAAGTGTCCATTTAACTTGTTTTTATTATTTCTTGAAGGGACAATTGATCATTATCAAATGTCTGCTATTGTTAACTTAGGTGGTGGCTCCACCACAACTCGAGCCCGCGCCCGCCGTGCAGCCAAAGCAGTGTTGGTTTAGGATAATGGCTCTTTCTTCCAGTTTCTGCAGATCAAACGCTTGAATATGCTTCGGGCCATTGACTTTAAGCTCAAGCATTTGGTTGAAGTCGCAATCGTACAGGTACCCATCCCATCCGATACTAATCGTATTTCTACACATGACTCCCATCGCGGCCGCCGGGTTAAATGCTGCGACGAGCTCTTGCATATAATCTTCATATTTTTCTGTCTTCACCAGGTATTCCAGAAACCGACTGATCGGAAGGTTGGTAATGCAAAAGAGGTCATTGAACTCAATGTCATACTCCTTGAGTTTTCGCTTAAACTGTGCCTCCAGGGAATGCTGATCTCCTGGAAGAAATGCACCAGCGGGGTTATATACAAGATCCAACTTTAGGTCAGAATCTTCCTGACCATAGCCCACTGCATTCAACATCCGGAGTGCTTTGATCGATTTCTCAAAAACACCATCGCCACGTTGAGCGTCCGTTCTTTTCGCCGTAAAATACGGAAGACTGGATACAACATTGATCTTATGTTTTTTGAAGAATTCGGGAAGGTCATGATACGTCGGATTTGCCAGAATTATGGTCAGGTTGCACCTTACGATGATGTGCTTTCCCAGTTTACTTAGTTCCTCCACAAACCACCTGAAATGAGGATTCATCTCTGGAGCTCCACCGGTCAGGTCAATGGTGGAAATGGTGGTTCCTTCTAAGGCAGACAAACACTGTTCCATCGTCTGCTTGGTCATGATCTCCTTTCTATCCGGGCCGGCATCAACATGACAGTGTGCACAGACCTGATTACACATTTTGCCAACATTTATTTGAAATATATCAATGTTGGTAGGCCGCAGGCTTTCTATACCTATTTCCTCAAGCTTTTCTTCAAAAGATGGAATTTCTACCGCATGATGGTCACTGAGAACCGCAATTTGCCCTTCTGGAGTAGCCAAAGGATGTTGTTGTCTCTTGAGTGATTTTAACATATCACATCAATTTTTCTTTTACTTGATTCATCATTTGTACCCCATGCACTAACGCTGCACCGCCTTTGATGGCCCCAGCAACATGAACAGCTTCCATCATTTGTTCTTCATCAACACCCTTTGAAAGGGTGTCTGAAGTGTATGCATCAATGCAATAGGGGCATTGAATGGCATGTGCCACGGCTAATGCGATAAGAGATTTTTCACGTGCAGTCAGTGCACCTTCGGCGAAAACCGAACCGTAATAGTCAAAGAACTTATCACCGAGCTCTTTCTGCCACTCCGTGATTTCGCCAAATTTTTTTAGATCTTTCGGATTGTAGTAAGTATCCATTATTTCTTCATTTTCAGATTAATAAATAAAAGTGATGCCCCTAAAATAGATTGAAGGGCACGCATTGAGGGTGCCTGAGCAGACAGACGTGAGGGTGGACTAAAGTGGAGGGCCTCTCCTACTGTATCCCCATGAAAAATCGCTTGATAGAATGCGCTCGGAAGTTCGAACATAGACGGGCAATATCCCTGCCACTACGAAGAGTAGTTTTCGCAGCGCACTGGACAAAAAGTAATTCGTTGTGAGATCGGCCTCTTCATTAAAATCTGCCTTCGGCTTCAGCCATGCAATTGATTTTGAGTATCTCCTTGCATACTGAGTAAATGATCTTCGCAAATCATCCGCTTGCCAATGAAGCTTTTCAAATGCTCCAGAAAAAAACGAATCTCTGTTTAGGCCAATCAAGTAGACTCCCCCACGATAATCAGGACCAAGCACAATACTCTCATTTTTCAGTCGGTGATCGGCACCAATCAGGACTTTGGGGGACAAATCAGGGGAATCATTGCCAATGATGATGATACGGTCATATCCTTTAGCAAACAAGCTACTGGCAGCAGAGGCCAGTCGATTCCCGAAAGATCCAGATGTTTGATTGGTTTCATCAAAATGAAAAAAATCAAAACCTGCCTTCCGAACCGTATTGCTGCTCTTAGCAATGAATTGTCGATGCAGGTCATAATTTGCATTTGCATCTTTGTGAAGCTGCTTTTTTTCTGCCTGAAGCTGTACCGATTCAGCAAATAAAAGGACTCCTGTTTTGTTGTTTGATTTCACCCGATACTAAATTACTCAAATGCTTTTCGCTCGATTAACATCCAAAGTGGATTTAATTTAGAAATGTCTGTCAACAAACATTATTTTGCAGAAAATAATTGTAATGGCTCTAAAAACATTCGTAAAGGTTAGCAACGTCACCAACTTGAGTGATGCACGCTATTGTGCTGGTATGATGGTAGATGTATTGGGCTTTGACGTCGACCCTACCTCTGAGCGTCGTGTAAGCCCTGAAGATTTTAAGGAAATTACAGAGTGGGTAGCTGGTGTGAAGTTTGCTGGTGAATTTGAAACCAGTTCCAAAGACACCATTTGCGATGCTTTGAACGCCTATCCAATCGACTACATTCAGATTACTAACCTTTCAGCGGTTGAAACGATCAACCTACTGGGCAAACCCATTGTGTTTAAGTTGACTGTTGACTCTAAGACTGAATTAGACCAACTCAAGAGCAAACTCAGCTACCTGGATGAATTGGTTGAAATGGTGATTATCAGATCGAGCAACGAGTCACTTTTTGAAGACTTAGATGCTCAGATCGGCTACTACAACGGCAATCTTAAATTACTAAAAGGGTTTGGGTTGGCAAATAACGAGGCTCTGGGAAAATACCCAGGATTGGAACTTGAGGCTGAGGAGGAGGAACGACCAGGCAACAAAGATTATGGAATGGTGATGGATGTATTGGAGGCGATCGAGGAAGATTAAGCTTCGTCCAGGTCAACGTAAAACTCAGTACCATTTCCAAGCTCTGATTGAAACGACACCTTCCCTTGCATCATCTCTGTATATTTTTTCACGATAGAAAGTCCTAACCCGATGGACTCTTCCCCACCAGTAGGCTTGGCACTCAAGTGGGCAAACTTTTCAAAAACTTTACGTTTGTCCTGATTTGAAATTCCCGGTCCAAAATCCTTCACTACGATTCTCACCATGTTTTCATACTTCTTCACCTCAAACAGCACTTCACTTTCTGGTTCACTAAACTTCACTGCATTGAGTAGTAAATTTTCAAGTACTTGAGCCAAATAGAACCGATCTGCTTTCACCTTTAAATCTGAGCCTTCTTTTAGGAAAACCGATATGTTCTTTTTCTTCGCTGTATCCAGATTTTGATAGATCAATTCTTCAATGACTAATGTTGGAGAGATTACCTCCAACTGAATATTTCTATTTCCTGATTCTATGGCATCTACATCAAGTATTTTGGATATCATTGATTTAATTCGATTCGATGCATCCCCAATAATATCTATCATCTTTCTCGAACTTGCTTCCAGTTCCTTTTCTTCGCCTAGCATCAAAGCACACCCCTGAATATTGGACAATGGGGAACGAAGGTCATGTGCCAATACCTTGATGATTTCATTCTTTTCATCGTTTAATATTTTCAGCTCATTGTTTCTTGTCTCGATCGTTTCTTGTTGCTCCACTAAAACTCTATTGACTTGCGACTTGATGCGATAACTGACTAATAGAACAGCTCCGGCAAGAACTACAATGCCAAGGATAATTAACAGCATATCGTTGTAAAGATGCTGTTGTCTTTCTCTCTCAAGAGTCAAAAACAACTCCTGATATTGTATTTCCTTTTCCCTGTTTGAAATGATAATCTCCTCGTATAAGCCAAAATCAGTAGCATCTGTCAGCTGATTTATAACACCACCAATTTCTGCCCCGAAATATTTGTTGGTAATTCTGATTTTGTCTTGTGAAAATTGGTCACTACTGAAATACTCTTCGATTACCTGATGCCAATCACTATCAATGGGGTAGATCATCCCAATGCCCTCTAACTTAATGGGATAGAAAAGTTGTCTTTTGAGCTGTGCAAGGTTTTCAAATGAAACAAGAAAGTTGATCAGGTCCACATAACCAAATGAGTTGGAGTCCTCAGCAATGGCTTGCACAAGCTCACCGGTATTGCTTACGTATTTTAAATTGAAATCAACATTTAGGTCATTCTTAATCCGGTTGAGCCCCTTTTCTAACGTAGTATTTCGAATGCTAATTGCAGTCTTGCCATCGACAAAATCCCCCAGCTGCTCTGCTGTATTAGCAAGTTTGAAGGCATCGTTTGTGACAATGACCTGCACGTCAGCCAAATACGGAGAAGTGAATCTAACCCTTTCTGCTCGCTCTCTTGTGATGGAAATAGTTGATAACCCAAATTGTCCATTGCCTCCGGCTTCAATGCGATCAAAAATTTTATTGAAGTCACCTACATTATCCCATTTGACTTCGAGTTTAATTGGGTATTTTGATTCCAAATAGCTAGCAAACGAAAGAATCAGATCCTCCTCAAAGCGATCGATGATATCTCTGGAGTTTTCGATTTGACTATTATCGGGATAATAGAAGATCGTGATGGTACCCTTTCCGGATGCCAGCACATCATCCCAGCTATTGTTTGCAATAGATGGCAAAGAAGCAAATAAAAAAGCGAGAATAAGTGTCCTCATTCAGTGGTGTGCATGTTGAGCTGGCTGACTTCGCTAATGACAATGAAATTTATTCAATAATCACTACTATTGGTGGGTTCCGACAGAGAAATTAAATGATATTCTAAAAACTAAACTGGAGTTTAGAATTATTGTTCAATACGAATTATCTTCTAACTCGACATGGCACTAGAATCTTTTTCGGCGCTTGATTTTGAGACTGCAACGTGGTCGCCAGACAGCATTTGTCAAGTCGGAATCGTACGGGTCGAAGATGGGAAGGTCACGGAAAAAGTCAGCCAGCTCGTACAACCCCCCAAAAATGCCTATTATCATAAGAACATTCAGGTTCATGGGATTCTTCCAGATCAGACCAAAGCTGCACCACTCTTCGAGGAGGTTTGGTTCGGTATCAGGCATCTCATAGAAGATCAGGTGATCGTAGCTCATAATGCCGGATTTGATGTCAACTGCCTCAGAAGTACTTTGTCATTCTATGATATTGTCCAACCTCAGTTTGAGGTGAGATGCACCCGGATTATTTATCGGAGGGGCTTAGCCTACCTCAGCAAGAAGTATAAGATCCCATTGCAACATCATGATGCGTTAAGTGATGCAAATGCCTGTGCTCAACTCTACTTGAAGCATTTAAAACGTCAAGCCCTTCCAAGAACTGGATCATTATTCTAATTCGAAATTTTTAGTAGGCTTTTTTACAACTAGCTTATCCATACATGTTCTTTCTTACAATAAAGCCAAATAATAGTTTGTTTTATTAATCCATCAGCGGAGAGACTCGTAGCAATAGACAGGTTAAAACTCTAAGG
>CAZQDI010000080.1:0-17826 GCA_964591785.1 uncultured Roseivirgaceae bacterium | reverse complement strand
AATCCATTGCTTCCCCACTTTTTGATCTGGTATATGTAAGGAACACGTCTTCTTTCCTCAGTGAATGAATCATAGGTTAGTATCAGCTGACTCTTATCTAAGGTATACTCTCCCCCAAGCTTGGCATAATTGTTTCGATCATGATAGAATTTTCCGTCGATCCGTATGGTAAAGTTCTCGCCAATTTCGAAATAGGGAGTTTTACTTTTCACATCAAGAACGGTCCATTTTTGTTTGGTCGCTAATATTTTTTCGATTTTGGATTGTTTCTGCGCATTTATTGAAGTAAACACTAACAAAAAGGTAAGAAGCAAATATGTTTTTTTCATGTCTATGTTTTTTGAGCGTTAATTTGAGTTTTCAAATACTGTGCCTAAATGAACCTTGAACAAAGAATAAAATCTAAAATCCGAGATATTCCTGATTTTCCCAAACCTGGAATAATCTTCAAAGACATTACCCCGCTTCTCAAAGATGCCGACCTCAGTAAGGAAATCACAAATGAAATAGCAAATTATTGGATTTCAAAGGGGATTAATGCCGTAGTAGGTATCGAGTCAAGGGGGTTCATCTGGGGAAATGCAATCGCCCAGAACATGCGTGTTCCATTTGTGCCGGTCAGGAAAGTAGGTAAACTGCCTGGAGATACGTACAGGTATTCGTATGATCTTGAGTATGGAAGCGCTGAAGTAGAAATACACCAAGATGGGTTGAAGCCGGGAATGAAGGTACTTGTCCATGATGATTTATTAGCAACAGGGGGAACTGCCAAAGCGGCTGCCGAACTTATCAAAATCAGTGATGCAAAGGTTGCTGGATTTTCTTTCTTAGTGGAGCTTTCTTTTCTTCAAGGCCAACTAGCTTTGAAAAGTTATGAGGCGGAAACTCACAGTCTTATTTCGTACTAGGATCACGCAACATTATCTGTACGAGGTTGGCTCTGCCAATTGCATTAAATCGAACCGAGAGGAAGGATTTCACCTCATAGTTTTCGCAACTATCGCTAGGTGTTAAGCGGTAATGAAAGAATTTTTGATTTCGCTCGTAGAGCTCATGTTCTTCAGCTTGTCCAAGCAGGCTTTCAATTTCATTTTGAGTGGCTTCCAAAAGAAGCTTCTCATTTGCAATGATGTGTTCAGCAATTTCCATCCGATAAGTGCTGCAGGTACCTTTGGAATTTACCCATTGACGTTTATCGAAACCTTTGAGCTCAAGTTGTTTGTAGCAACTGTTGAATAAGAAGGAGATAAGGATTAACTTAATGTAGGATCGATTCACAGCTTTCCTTTAACAACTTTCATGAGTTTTCCGGCGAAAACAAAATCATTCAGCTCCTTGACATCAGAATCTCCAATATCTTCACTAGTGCCTTTCCACAGTACTTTTCCCTGGTGCATATAATTGATGGTGTCACCAACCTGCAACACCGAATTCATATCATGAGAGACCACAACGGTTGTCATTTTATACTCATCTGTGATGTCTTTTATTAGATTATCGATGCGAATAGAAGTTTGTGGGTCGAGTCCTGAATTGGGTTCATCACAAAATAAATAATTTGGATTGTTGACAATTGCTCTAGCGATCCCAACTCTTTTTTTCATTCCTCCAGATATTTCGGATGGCATTTTTTGATTCACATTTTCAAGCCCAACCCGCTCCAGGCAAAAGTTGACACGCTCTAGCTTTTCATCCATGGGTTGTTTGGTAAGAACATTCAGTGGAAACATAATGTTTTCTTCTACAGTCTGGCTATCAAACAAGGCCCCGCCTTGAAATAGCATACCCATTTCTCTGCGAACCTCTGTTTGAAGTTCCTTATTGGCTTTTGTAAACTCTCGTTTATCGTAATAGACGTCTCCTGCATCAGGTCTTACCAATCCCACCATACATTTCAAAAGAACACTTTTGCCAGTCCCACTTGCACCGATAATCATATTCACCTTGCCTCTTTCCAGCGTCATTGAGATTTCCTCCAAGACCTGCTTATCTGAAAATGACTTTGATATGGTATTGATTTCGATCATAGCGTGAGTAATGGGGCTAGTAGATATGCTAACAAAAAGTCAGCTATGATTATGCCTATGCAACTGTTGGTGACCGCTCCGGTGGAAGCTTTACCGACTTCAAGCGCACCTCCTTGCACATAATAACCTCTAAAAGAAGATATAGAAGCAACTAGAAAGCCAAAAACCAATGCTTTGATGATGGCAAATTTTACTTGAAATGGGTTGAAGTCCATTTGAATTCCTGTGATGTAATCAGTTCCGGAGATGACGTTTGTAAGCACGGAGGTAATATATCCGCCATAGATCGTCACAAAACTTGCAATGATGACCAACGCCGGAAACATGAATACAGAAGCGAGGATTTTTGGTAGTGCCAGATAGGAAGCAGAGTTAATACCCATCACTTCCAGCGCATCTATTTGCTCTGTGATCCGCATGGTACCTAATTCACTTGACAAATTGGAACCTACTTTTCCAGCATAGATGATAGCCATAATGGTGGGAGCAAGTTCCAAAAGGGTCATATCTCTCACAACCAGTGCTACAATTGGATTTGCTATGAGGGGAGAGATCAGATTATATGCTGTTTGAACGGTCGTTACTGCGCCCATAAATGCAGAAATAATGACGATAATGAAAATTGATTTGTATCCGACCTTGATACACTCATCAAAAAACAAGTTGACGTAAGTAGTGAATGATTCTCTACGAACAAATAGTTGACCAACAAACAAAACGAATTTTCCGAGGCTCTTCATGAATGACCGTCCCTGTGATATTAGTTTTGCCAAACATAACACGGAATAGAGTAACTCAGAAAAGAAAATGGATAATTCAGATCGATTGGTGGTGGTGACTGGCGGCACGAAAGGCATTGGCCTGGCTATCGTAAACAAATTGGCTTCGAAGGGATTTTCAATTGCTACCTGTGCACGAAGCGAAGAGGATCTAATTCACCTAAAGGACAATGTCAGTTTATCAAGTGGAAGTAGGATCTATACCTATGCAGCAGACCTTTCCTTAAGAGCGCAAATCAATGATTTCATAGAGTTCTTAAGGTTGATTGGAAAACCAGTTGAGATTTTAGTGAATAATACAGGTGTTTTTCTGCCAGGTATGATATTGGATGAAGAAGATGGAGTGTTGGAGCAAATGTTGAACACGAATCTATACAGCGCCTACTACCTCACAAGGGGGTTAGTCCAGCAAATGAGAAAAGATCAGAAGGGACACATCTTCAACCTATGCTCAGTGGCAAGTTTGAAGGCCTACCCCAATGGAGGATCCTACTCGATCTCCAAATTTGCGATGTATGGGTTTTCTCAAGCATTAAGGGAAGAACTTAAAGAAGATGGTGTTCGGGTAACTTCCGTATTGGCTGGAGCAGTTAAGACCCCAAGTTGGGACGGAGTTGATTTGCCAGACGAGCGATTTATGAAGCCGGAAGATATTGCTGAAACCATCTGGAGTACCTACAAGTTAAGTGAGAGAACGGTCATTGAAGATATCGTCTTGCGACCTCAACTAGGAGATATATGATTCAAAAGTATTGCAATAATCTTACAAAGTATTCAAGAAGAAAATCGAGGGAGGTATTTATCGGAAACATCCCGCTTGGTGGCGACAATCCAATTCGTGTGCAGTCGATGACAACCGTAGATACCATGGATACCATGGGCTCCGTAGAGCAAACATTGCGTATGGTAGAATCGGGCTGTGAATATGTACGGATTACTGCGCCAAGTATTAAAGAAGCACAAAACTTAGAGAAAATAAAGAATGAATTGAGAAAGAGGGGCTGCAATGTTCCTCTCGTAGCCGATATTCATTTTACTCCCAATGCGGCCGAGCTTGCAGCAAAGCTCGTAGAAAAAGTGCGAGTGAACCCTGGCAATTACGCAGACAAAAAGAAGTTTGAGGAGATTGAATATACCGATCAGGCATATGCAGATGAACTGAATCGAATCGAGGACAAGTTCTCTCCTCTGGTTGACATATGCAAAGCCCATGGAACGGCCATGCGGATTGGTACGAATCATGGATCTCTCTCAGATCGAATAATGAGCAGATATGGAGATACGCCGATAGGAATGGTGGAGTCAGCGTTGGAGTTTATTCGAATTTGCGAACGAATGGATTACAAGGAGCTCGTAGTGTCCATGAAAAGCAGCAACCCGCAAGTCATGGTCCAGGCGTACAGGCTTTTAGTCAATAAGCTGGATGAAGAAGGTTTGGAACCGTATCCTCTACACCTTGGTGTCACAGAAGCAGGAGAGGCAGAAGATGGTCGGATTAAGTCAGCGGTTGGGATTGGCACATTGCTGGAAGATGGGCTGGGTGACACCGTCAGAGTATCATTGACGGAAGAACCAGAAGTGGAGGCCCCGGTAGCTCGTATCATGGTGGATCGTTTGCTTGCAAAACAGGAACAAGAAGTAATTGAGCGCGCACCAGATAACTGGCCAATCAATCCCTTCGAATATCGCAGGAGAAGGAGTAATGAGGTCCTTAACTTTGGAAAAGAGAACGTCCCCAGAGTTATCGCTGATATTTCTAACGCAGGCCAGGTCAGTCCAAAAGATCTCAAAGCAATAGGGCATTCGTACCTACCAGAACTAGACAAGTGGGGGATGAATGATTTAGGAGCGGACTACGTCTACACAGGATCTAATCCTTTGACTTTTATGCTTCCCAATGGTCTCAAAGAGATCGTGAATTACGATCAGTGGCTCTTAGGAACAGATCAGTTAAATAAATATCCATATATATCTGAATTAGAAAAGGTTAAAGAGGTTCATGATAAGCTAAACTTCATAGTATGGAATGCAGATAATTACGACGAAATAATATTTGGTTTCTTACGAAAATGTACAAACGCGGTACTCATCTTGCATTCAGACAATGCGCACAGGACAGCCAGCATCAGGAGGTTTACGGTCGAGTTAGTGAATCGTGAATTGTTGGTACCCATCGTATTAAATTTCTCTTTTGCATCACTTTCAGAAGATCAACTTATGATTCACGCTGCGACGGATTCTGGAACCTTATTAGTCGATGGCATTGGGGATGGGCTCATGATTTCTCCACAAGGTGAGTATTCAAGCAATCAGCTAAGATTATATAACAACTCCGCATTTGGCATTTTACAAGCCGCACGAACTCGCATTACCAAAACTGAATATATCTCTTGCCCTTCATGCGGACGGACGTTGTTCGACTTGCAGGAAACCACAGCAATGATTCGAAAGCGCACAGATCATCTCAAAGGAGTTAAGATTGGCATCATGGGCTGTATTGTGAACGGCCCGGGTGAGATGGCTGATGCAGACTTCGGGTATGTGGGTTCTGGAAAAGGAAAGATCACTTTGTATAAAGGACAAGAGGTAGTGAAGCGGGGAGTGCCATCCGAAAATGCTTTGGATGAATTGATCGATCTGATTAAGGAAAATGGAAGATGGGTGGAGCCAGAATTGGTCACCACTCATTTAAACTCAGCTTTATAGAAAAGCTAGCAGGGGATCTAGCCTAAAGATCTCTCAAATTCCATTTGATTCTGGAGTTCTTATTTTGATGATTGGTAAAATTTCGATCTCTCATTAGATCAATTGTAAAAATTTAAGAATGTATTGAAAATTATAATAATTAATCTTCTTTTTGTTGCAAATCACATCTAATTTAGTGTAACAAAATAGTAGGATTATGAAGAATTACCTTTTCGTTGCGTTGTTGACACTCGCTACAGTCTCATGGGGTCAGAAATATCAATTTGACTACGTGGGAAGTGAAAATGATGAGCTACAAGATACTCCAACAAGCCATTTTCTAGGGGAAGAAATCAGTACAAAAATGGGTTTGTTGAAGGACAGCTACACGTACCTCGAGTATAACTCTGTATCACAGGTTGAGACCCCGAGGGTTGAGAAACCAGCAATCTATTTTTCGGTTAAAAAAGTGAATAAGCATCTAAAAAAGCAAGTCAAGAAAGGAGTCGTTGAGAAGGAGGAAGCTCAAAAGCATCTAGATACCATATTGACGGTAGCGTTGAATATTAAGAATCAGAGTACAGATAAGCTTGAAAGTGACTTGGAGGGGATCAAAGACCCGAATGAAATCATCGCCTTTTTTGAAAACGAGGTGGAAATGAATATGTAGCAGGAAGAAAATTTCAGTAAAACGAAAAGGCCGACAATCTGTCGGCCTTTTTTTGTTTGAAATATTTAAGGCATCATTATTGTCTTTGATAAAATATGTGGTTCTTTTGCAATAAAGTTGCATAATGAAAAAGAATTTAGTTTTAGACAGAATAGGGATGTGCACCTCCGTGGTATGTATGATTCACTGTCTGGCGATACCTTTTTTCTTAATTTTTGGCTTTGACTCCATGTTGAGGCTGATTGATCAGGAATGGATTGAGCTGGCCATTATTGGGTTCGCACTGATTATTGGTATTTTTTCATTTATCGGAGGGTTTGTTTCCCATCGTCAGCATTTTATTCCTGTACTTTTTATTGCTGGGTTTCTGTTAATTGTTAATGGAGAAGCTATAGAAGAATCATGGGTTTCATTAAGTTTATCTTTATCAGGAGCCTTTATCATTATCTATGCTCATTTTCAAAATCTGAAATGGAAACGTCATGCTTATAGTCATTAGTCTTTTACTAATTCTTCCCAACCAAGTAGCTGGCTGGGAGGCCTTCCAGGATACACGGTTCAAGTGGCAGTACGCTGAAGAGTTTGGTATGGAGGTCGAAGTGCCTGTCTTTGGTCGGGAAATCAAGGAGTTAGATGGGACAGAGATCACGCTGACAGGTCACTACTTGCCTTTGGACCTCGAAGGAAATCGAATCATTATCTCAAAGCTACCATACGCCTCATGCTTTTTTTGTGGCGGAGGTGTCGGTCAGGAATCAGTTGCAGAAATAGAATTCAATACGGTACAAAGGCCGTTCAGAATGGATGAATTAGTGACTGTAAAAGGAACATTAAAACTCAATGAGGACGACTTTGAACATCTTGTCTTCATTCTAAAAGACGCAAAAGTCATTCAATTATGAAAAAACTACTTGTACTAATCATTTTTTTCGGTTGTTCAAATTCCTCACAGGAGAATGCGCTGCTTGAGAAAAGTATGGAACAGCATGAGGCTGCTTTAGGGGTTAGCAAACAGGTGATGGAGAAGATCACTAGTTTAGAAAACCAATTAGAAAGCCTTGCAGAGGTCGAGCGACTTGCTTTGGAAGATACGATCCAAAACTTAAGATCTGCTTGGGATGGATGGGAATCCACTATTGTCGAAGTGCCAGGCCATGAAGATCACCACCATCATGACCATGACCATGACCATGACCACGATCATGACCACGACCACGAGGCCGCTCCAGATCTAACTCCTGAAATGATTCTTGAGATTCAGGAAGATATCAATCGCCGGATCAACAAACTGAACGAACGTGTTCAATTAGTTGTCGAAAGTCTTGAAAAGTAACAGATCGATGAACTTTTTTAAGAGGAAAAAGAAACTCCCGGTTACCGTACTCAGTGGTTTCTTGGGTGCAGGAAAAACGACACTTCTTAATCACGTATTGAATAATAGAGAAGGGCTCAAAGTAGCCGTCATCGTGAACGATATGAGCGAGGTCAATATCGATGAGAAGTTGGTTGCTAATGGTGCAAAATTGTCTCGAACTGATGAGAAGTTAGTTGAAATGAGTAATGGCTGCATTTGCTGTACACTTAGAGAGGATTTAATGGTCGAAGTGGAGAAATTGGCCAAGATGAATAAATTCGATTATCTGCTGATTGAAAGTACCGGAATATCAGAGCCGATCCCTGTTGCTCAGACTTTTTCTTTTGCTACAGGGGACGAACTTTACGATCTCACCGAGATCAGTCAGCTAGATACGATGGTGACGGTGGTAGATTCTCTTAATTTTTTCAGGGATTTTGGAAGTGCAGATACCATTTTGGATCGTGACATGACTGATGATGAAGAAGATGATCGCTCAATCGTAAATCTATTGACGGACCAAGTAGAATTTGCCAATGTCATAATTTTGAATAAATCAGACCTTGTCAATGAGGATCAATTGGGAGTTTTGGAAAAAACAATCTACAAACTCAACCCCACAGCTAAGATCATTCGAACCACACACAGTAAAATCGATCCTAAAGAAATTCTTAATACAGGGCTATTTGACTATGAAATCGCAGAGCAGTCTGCCGGCTGGCAAAAAGAACTTGAGCTGGCGCAAAAGGGGATTGCTCACAGTCCTGAGACAGAGGAATATGGTATTGGTTCATTTGTTTATCAGCATGTAAAACCATTTCACCCAGGACGTTTTCTGGACTACGTGAGTCAGGATTTTCCTTCGTCAATTATTAGGAGTAAGGGTATCTTTTGGATTGCCTCGAGGCCTGAACAGGCCGTCTTATGGAGTCAGGCCGGAGGATCTCTAAAAGCGGAAATATATGGACGCTGGTGGGCCAGCGTTCCCATGAAGCAGCGGGCTATGAGTGAGGCGTATATCGACAATCAGGAGTTAATCCAGAAGAAATGGGACAAACAATGGGGAGATCGAATGAATGAACTGGTCTTTATTGGTCAGGAAATGGATCAGGATAAAATTACAGCGGATCTTAATGCATGTTTATTGACGGATGAAGAGGTTATCGGCATGCAATCAGGCCACGAATTTCAGGACGACTGGCCAATATGAAGCTCTTGGCTGGCTTTCCATTAATTGGCAAAGATAAAGTGCCCAGACAGGTGATCAGTGACTCCTGGGATCAAAGGGGAGATGTTCTTGAACCAGGGGTAAACTTGTTTTGTTGGAAAAGGCCAGTTGATAAAGCAATTGATATTTACTTAGAAAGTATTACCCAATCAGACAAGGAACCGATCATTCTCTTCACTCATTTGAAGGACCTCACCCAAAACCTTAGTAAGGCCAGGTTAATTTGGGATCCCGATCATTTAGAGTCTGGGGATCTTTTTTGGAGGGATGTTGAGGGTTTAAGTCATGATTTCCTACACTTTTCGGAAGCTAATTCCGGGACCATCCATTTGAAAGTAATCAAGGACGATGCATGCACAAAATTTCACGTTGATGGGTATTCGCTAAGGTTATTTACGACGTATTATGGTAGAGGCACGGAATGGCTGCCAGAGCATGCTACCAACAGGAAGGGTTTAGGCAAATCAAATGAAATGATCGTAAAAGACCGATCACAAGTCCAACACATGGATCCTTTTGAGGTTGGTATCTTAAAAGGCGAATTAACCAGAAGACTTGGCCGCACCCGAGGTATTGTCCATCGTTCACCTGAACTTAGTGAGAGTGGGGGTAGAAGAATCATTTTGAGGATCGACCTATGAAAAGAAAGCCTGTTCATATCATTACCGGATTTTTAGGAGCGGGTAAAACCACTTTTCTAAATCACTTTATTAACGACCGCCTACCTGAACGGATCTTGGTCATTGAAAATGAGTGCGGTGAGACAAATGTTGATGGAGGTTTGGTAATGGATGGAGTAGAAGAGGTAGTGGAGTTAAGTGCAGGTTGCTTATGTTGTTCATTAGCCGATGGTTTATTAGAAATCTTAGAAGAAGCTAGCAAACGTACAGATCAATATGATCGGTTGGTTATCGAAACTACCGGCATTGCTGATCCAAGCTCCATCTTGCAAGTGTTTCATGAGGACCCAAGAGTTGAAAAGGTATTTGAGTTAGAACAGGTGATTTGTTTGGCCGATGCAGGATTACTGGAAGAGTGGTTATCCGAAGCTGAAGAGGCCTTAAGACAGCTTGCCGTCGCAGATGTTGTCTTGCTGAATAAGATAGATACAGTTGCAGAAGCTGAGTTATCACGCACAATCGAGAAAATAGCTGGAATAAACCCTCATGCCCGAATATTTTCAGGACAGAATGGGAACTTTCCAATTGATCAACTTTTGGAAGTTGGAACCACAAGGCCCGATTCTGTAGAAAATGCTCATGTCCATCACCATCACCATCATGAACATGGTGATGAAAGCAACAATAGCCATAAAATCACCACTTTTGCGATCACATTTCCCAAACCCCTGGATCTAAATCACCTTCAGATTGAGCTTAATCGAATTGTGCAATTGTATCGCCATCAAGTATACCGGGTTAAAGGGTATATCTCAATCCCCAATTATCCTAATCGGGTCATTCTTCAATCCGCCCGAAGCTCCTTCATCGCCACTGATGGGAATCCGTGGGAGAAGGATGAGCCTAGAGAAGGAAAACTAGTATTCATAGGCAGAGGCTTGAAAAAACAGGCTTTTGAAAAAATGTTTAATCGACACATGGTAGAGGTTCCATCCATCGATTCAACATTGAATAAGGTGTGAGACTGATTCAAGATGCCTTTGAGAAAAAGTGCTAATTCATCTTGAAGCTATCTAAGCAAACCAAATTTGAATGGATATCTTCAAATTCCTGTGCCTTCCTAGAATAGATTTTTCCAGTGATTTTATGCACTGGTGTGCCACTGAAATCTAGTCTTTGTTGCAGCTCATTGATTTTAAGATTTAAGTAATAAGATATGGTGAGTGATTGATGGTCATCAGTCTGCCAAAACTCTTCTACCAAACGGCGTTGTTTTGAAAAATTTGCTTGTACTTCACTCAATCCTGAAACGTTCATCAGCTGATGACTTTGAAAACTACTTGTCGCAAAGGCATTATTCTCAGCTAATACGAAAGTGATTTCTGTAATATCATGCCTTAAGATAAGCTGCTTAACCTCATCGGCCACTCCCTGGTCAAAAACAATGGAGTTTCCTAAAGAGCTTAGAAAGTAATGTCTATCGCGAAACCTGCCGTTAATGATGGGTTCCAGGTGATCACTTGGACATACAAAGTATAAATGCTTTAGCATTTTACTGCGCGTACCCTTCAAATGTTATTCATATCAATTACTTCGAAGTTGCGGGCATCAAAATAATCATCTAAGCCATAATCAGTATTGATGATTATACCGCCCAGCAATGTGACTTTATCGACATGAAACTCATTTTTGCAAGCCTTCAAGTGGGCATGAATCTTCTGATTGATTATTTCATACGTGGCTTCCGTGATTGCTTTTTCTGGATTTTCGCTGTGAAGAATTTTCTCTCTAAAAGGGAGTAAATTCTCTTCTAACTTCATTTGCTGGTAATCGTCTTCATTTAGTACTGGAGTGTACGTGTCATCACGTAACCTGCTAAGTGCCAGCATTAGGGCTCCACATGAGTTTCCTGTTTGCTCTTGGCGTGGTCGATACATTTTTCCTAAGTCCCCTTCTAACGTGATACCAATATGAGGGCCATAAAATATGAAAGCGCTACCTTCATCGGGAATGTGATGAGCAAACGCAGTCATACCCGTTTGGCCAGCAAACGGCAAACCGCCAAGACCCCCCATAATGAATGGTCCAAACAAAACGTTGAAGAAGGTTGTGGAAGGTACGTTAATGTCATCAGAGCATACAGAAGTGGCCATTAGCACCTTTGAAACGTTTATTTCATGTTCTATCTGCATTTTTCCCAGGTAGTGAATCGAAGTATCCTTAGCGTCCATGGCATTGGGAAAATAACCCTTTACAATTTTGTCAAATTTTCTTTGTAGCATACTTGGTTAGTTTAGGAGGAAGTGTGAAATGACACCCTGTCCTGTGAGAGCATATCTGTTTTAATTGGTAAAAAGTGCCGCATTTGTTTGGATGCAATCGCAACCATTCATGTAAATCATATGCAACACTATTGCATTTTTTACTAATTTAATAAAAACTCTGAATCCATGTTGGAAGCAATCAATCTATCAAAAAAATATGCCGGTGAAAAAGCTCTCTCAGGCCTAAACCTCAAAGTCAATGCGGGTGAAATTTTTTGCCTGTTGGGAGCAAATGGGGCAGGTAAAACAACAACGATCAATCTTTTTATGGGGTTCATAAAGCCCTCTTCTGGTCAAGTGTTGGTGGATGGCAAAAATGTGGTAGACTATCCCTCTGAAACCAAGAACCATATTGCCTATATCCCTGAAAACCTACACTTATATGGGAATCTTACTGGAATTGAGAATTTGAAATTTTTCACTGGATTAGGCGGAAATAATATAGATAGTTTACAGGCTGAAGCATTGCTCCGTGAAGCTGGCCTCCAGGCTGATGCTCATGCTAAACGTGTTGTCAAATACTCAAAAGGTATGCGGCAAAAAGTGGGAATTGCCATTGCAAGGGCAAAAGAAGCGCAAAATTTGCTGCTCGATGAGCCTACTTCAGGATTAGACCCACAGGCGAGTAGTGATTTTGCCAATTTACTTGAAAATCTAAGAGAAAGTAATGTCGCGATTCTAATGGCAACGCATGATTTGTTTCGTGCAAAAGAAAGTGGAACCCACATCGGCATCATGAGGGAAGGCACATTAGTGCATACGATGAAGAGTGACGAAATCACCTTGAAAGACCTAGAAGAGTTGTATTTGGAAACCATGAAGACAGAAAACAATGCTGAAGTTGATCGTTAAAAAGGAGGTGCTTAATGCACTCAGAGACATTAGGCTACAGGCATCAGGCGGTATCCTTATTCTATTAATGCTGACAGCAATTTTTGTTGGCAGGCAAGGGCAAAAGCAGATTCAAGCACAGCGGGAAATAGCTCAAACCAAAATGTACGAGAAGTGGATAAACCAAGGAGAAAAACATCCACACAGTGCTGCCCACTTCGGACAGTTTGCTTTTAAGCCAAAACCAGTTCTGAGTTTTCTTGACATTGGGTTAGATAATTACACTGGTATTTCTGTTTTTCTCGAGGCACATAAACAGAATGAGATCCTTTTCAGTGCTGCAGAGGATAGTAACGGGATGACCCGTTTTGGAGAGTTAACCGCAGCCTTGATTTTACAGGTTCTGCTCCCGTTGTTAATTATCTTTTTGACTTTTAACATATTCAGCAAAGAAAGAGAGGAGGGAACGCTTAAGCTTCTTCATGCTCAGGGCTTGGCCATGAGACAACTATTTTTTGGTAAGGTTTATGGCACTTATTTGATGGTGTTGATGATCTATTTACCGATGACAATTCTTGCTTTTCTGCTATTGGATGATCATTCGAAAGAACTTGATACAAGTGTCACAACTAAGTTCCTTATGCTTTCATCTGGTTATGCCGTCTATTTTTTGATTTTTGTAGTTCTCTGCGTGCTCATATCGGCTTTTGCAAGAAATTCAGGTTTTTCACTATTTGCACTACTAGGTGTGTGGATTGCATCATGTATTATTTTGCCAAAGGCAACAACCAACTTGGCTGGCAAAGTATATCCAACTCCTTCACAGTTTGACTTCAAAAATACCATCAAGAGCAGGGTGAAAAATGGTATTGATGGACATAACCCCTCTGATGTCAGATTGGCCTCATTAAAAAAGCAGGTATTAGATCAGTATGGTGTTGAAACAATTGAGGAACTGCCCGTCAATTGGAGTGGTATTGCCATGCAAGCTGGTGAAGAATATACAGACCAGGTCTATGATGCAGAGTTTAGCAGAATTGAGGACATCTTCAATCGTCAAAATCGCTTCTCGGAATGGGCCGGTTTTGTGAACCCATACCTCGCCGTTAGAAATTTGTCGATGGCCTTCGCTGGAACTGATTTTCACCATCATGTGGCTTTTGCAAAGGCTGCTGAGAATTACCGAAGAGCTTTTGTGAAGAAAATGAACAAAGACATGGAGCTAAACCACAAACCTGGCATCGCATATAGCGATTACAAGGTTGGTGAGGAAATGTGGGGGAGCATCGAACCGTTTACTTATGACTTACCTAGCCCATCATCAATTCTATCCAAAAACTGGATTAGCATCGCAGCTTTGGCACTTTGGAGCATCGGACTTTTCATGCTTTCTTTCTTGTATACTCCCAAAATTGCACGATTATGAAAATATTTTCACACCTGTTTTTTTATGAATGGAGGAGATTGTGGAGAAGCAGGACAATAAAAGTATTGGTATTTGTTGTATTCGCAGCGGGCTTATATGGAATCTATTTTGGAAAGTTTGAAATAGATCATCAAAATCAACGGATCGCTCAGGTCCAGCAGCATGAACGTCAACAATTCGATAGTCTGCTAGTTTGGGCTCAGCTCGATACCTCGGTGGTCACTAATCAAGAAAAATATCAACAGGCAGTTTCACCAACCGGCGTGGGTTGGAATAAACATTTTACCTATTATTTGACAAATGAAGCACCCGTGGGAGCGGGGCTTTGTCTGGGCCAGCGGGATTTATTTCCTTCCTACTACGGTTTCAATGTAACTGATCTGGCAAGACAAGTAAATACAGGGGAACTGGCTAATCCGATGAAGCTTCTCACGGGCAATTTTGATCTATCCTACGTTTTTGTTTTTCTTTTTCCACTTTTGATTGTGGCCTTGTTTTATGATCTTTTTGCCGGTGAGAAAGAGGGAGGGACACTTGCTTTATTATTATCTCAGTCTACGACATTGACAAAGATTCTGATTGGGAAAGCAATGACTCGATTAGTGATCGTTTGGATACTGGCAACGCTACTACTAATATTTGGATTCCACATTCAGGATATTTCCTTCGCTGGTGATGATACACTATTTTTTGAATGGCTATTGATCGTTCTAGTGTATAGTCTGCTGTGGACTGTAATTATGATTGGATTTGTCTATATGCGTCGAGGAGCTGCGCTAACAGCGATGCTTGGACTCGGGTTCTGGCTAATTTTTACGATTGTTACCCCTGCTTTCATCAACTTATTTGTCCTGGCCAATGAACCTCTTCCTAATCGATCTGAAATGATTCATTCGGTGAGAAATCTAAATGATCAAAACTGGGAAAAGCCTAGAGCCTTCGTATTTGATCAATTTTACTTGGAATACCCGGAGTATAATGATGGAGATACCACTGATTTTGACAAATGGTATTATGCAAGCTTTACTGTACTCGATAAAGAAGCCAGCCTTCTCAAAGAAAAGTATGAGGAGCAGATAGACAATCGAAATGACTTACTAGAAAGTTGGGAATGGGTAGCACCTGCTGCCATGGTACACGAGTTACTTTCAAGAAAATCGCAAACCGATAGAAAGAGTCATGCTGAATTCATTGATGCAGTATACGCCTATCATCAAGAACTTAAGGGTTTGTACTACGACAAAATTTTTAAGGGGGGGCAATTTTCAGCTGAGGATTTGAAGATGTTGAGTGAAAGCTTATGAATACAATGCTTAGTATTAAGATTTCACTCCGAGGTTTACGAAAAAGACCTGGATTTTCTGCTGTGGTAATATGCACGATCGCCTTGGTTTTAGGTACCAGCATAGTCGTCTATAGCTATTTGGATGCGCTTTTATTTACTTCATTACCATTTAAAGATTCCGATAGGCTGGTTAGGATACACTCAGTCAAAGGAGGGGAGCCTGGCCTATTATCATATCCAGAATTTTTGGATATGCAAAAAGAGCTGCGCAGTATTGAAGAATTGGCAGTCTATCGAGAGGGTGGGAGATATAATCTGAGTGGAGATGGAAAAGCACCAGAGGACCTTACTGTGACGTTTGCTTCTAGTAATTTGTTCAAATTGTTAGGTGTTGACCCCATGCTAGGAGACCATTGGCCTGAGACGTTGGACAAACGTGGCTCCCATACGGTTATGCTGACCCACGAATTTTGGCAACGGAGATTTGATGGAAAAGAGGAAATAGAAGGACTTGAAATTACATTGGATGGCTTTTCTTATTCCAATTATGGTGTATTACCTGAGGGGTTTAGCTTTCCGGGAAAAGTAGAAGCCTTCAGAGCTATGGCCTTCGCAGACTTTGTGGTAGACTCAAGGGATTTTAGACCTTGTATCGGTTTAGCTAAACTACGAGCCGACGTTAGTATTTCCCAATTCAATGATGAATTAAAAACCTACAGCGCACAACAAGAAGCCAGGCATTTGAAATCAAACCTTGGACTCACATTTGTAGCCGAGCCCTTGGCGGATTTGTTTATTGGTAATTTGACTCGTTACCTTTTACTTGTTGGAGCTGCAGTCTTTTTCCTTTTGATCATTGCGATTGTAAATGTGTCCAACCTTGTGATCAGTCACGCAGTCAGAAGAGGGCGCGAAATGGTCGTTCGAAAGGTATTGGGGTCCAGCAACTTAGCCATTCTAAAAGGGTTTGTCCTAAACTCTTTAGTTCTGTCATTAATTGGTTGCGTTGTTGGACTGCTCATCGCCGCGATCTTAATTAATGCCTCTAACGACCTGCTCAAACCCTACCTACCTTATTGGATCAAAGTAACAATTAATTCAGGTGTAGTACTTTACGCCATCTTTGTGACAATCGTAGTGGGGTTAGCGACTGGTTTTGTTCCATGGCTCTTTTTGTCAAGAGCGCAATTGAGTTCGCGACAAAAAGATGGACAGCAGACTACTGGAAACAAGAAGCAACTGCTGCTTCAAAAGGGACTAGCAGTGCTACAGGTTTTCGCATGTGTCATTCTCTTGGTGGGTGGAAGTTTACTACTGAAGAGTTTCAAGGCTGCCGAAAATGGAGATTTGGGCTATGAGTCTGACAAAAAGCTAACTTTCAGAATTGCACTTTCCTGGTTCAAATACGGAGGTCATGAAAAAAAACAGACTTTTTTTGAGTCAAGCCTACGTTCCATCGAGAAGATTCCAGGCGTCAAAGCTGTTACGATGAATAGCATACTGCCGCTCACTGAACGTGTATCGACTTCTACGGATTCACAATCGCTCATTACCGCCGAAGGGCAGTCAGAGCAGGAGCAATCCACAAACCCCTTCGTTAGCTTACAGCGAGTAACACCCAATTATTTTGATGTTATGGATGTGAAAATGCTCAAGGGAGCTGGTTTTCATTCCTCCAATCACCAGTTAAATGACTCCAAAGTGATTATTGACGAAAGCTTGGCACACCAATTATGGCCTGGAGAGTCCCCTGTTGGGAAACGAATCAAAATGGGAAATCATCAGTCTGATAAACCATTCCTGACCATCACTGGAATTGTTGAAAACGTCAAGCATCAGTCGATCACTTCTGAAAATATACCAAGTGTGTATGTTTCACTTTTATCTTATTCTACCACAGATGCACACTATGTAATACAATCAGATTTATCTCTCTCAGAACTGCAACCCAGACTTAGCAATGCGATTTTGACGCTAGATGAAAACCAGCCGACTTTTGAGTTCATGTACATGTCAGATCACATTGAAAATGCCAATTGGCAAAGCAAGGTCTCAAGTACGTTGTTCATGACCGTAGCCATCATTGGAAGTGTCATCGCTGCCATAGGCCTGTTTAGCATGATGTCATTTATCTTGGCATTGAAGGTTAAAGAATTTGCCTTACGAAAAGTGCTTGGAGCAGATGAACGAAGGATCATTCTGCTTATTCTAAAAGAGCTGTTGAGTATGTCTGGAGTAGGAATTGGTATCGGTCTATTGCTTACACCTGCTATTTTGCGACCGATTCTGCCGTTTCTTTACCAAGTTGATTTAGTTGATCAGGTAATTTATTCTGCCGTAGTAGGTGCGTTGGTACTATTATCTCTGATTGCAGCTTTAGCTCCCACCTGGAAAGCGATGTACATAAATCCAGTTACGGTATTGAGAAAGGATTAATTCATCACTTAACGAAGCTGCCAAACTCAATTAAGCTCTCCCTAAAGCAAATTTATTTCAAGGTGAAAATGAGCAGAACGATTAGGTACTTGAGAATGTATTAGCCCTAAGTGAGATTGGAGGCCTGTTGCAAAATCAGCATGCTAAACCCTTCAGTGGTA
>CAZQDI010000079.1:0-17867 GCA_964591785.1 uncultured Roseivirgaceae bacterium | reverse complement strand
CCTGTAATTAAGGCTATGGGTTTATCCCCGGTCATCTTTTATTTTACGTCGTTTTCGACTTTTGATTTTTCCAGCTTTTCTGTTTCCGGAGTTGTCCGGCCCACCTTCAAAGGACATGAAAATACCCAGATTTTGAGTGGTTACCCTACTAAGACCTACGCTAAACTCGTTTGGTTCGCCATCTAGCATATTCCGTAGACCATAGGAATAGCGAATTTCTGGTGAGAATTTAAAATAAGGGTAAAAGATATCAAGTCCCACGCCAACGTCGACAGCCAAGTTCCAATTTTTGATTTTAAGGTTCTCTCCAACATCGAGGTCATCCCCTTTTCCGGACGCTTCCAAAGATGCATTGACGCCAAAAACCATGTACATAGCCAAATTACCTCTTCGTACTGATTTGTACTTTAAAAGCAGTGGGAGTTCAACCATGGTGGGAGATTTCAACTCTCGAAGGACAGATCCGTTCCTTGCACGGTAGGTAAGGTCATACTCATAGAAACCTGCACCCGGGAGCATACGAAAGTCTAAGTAGTCCGTTACGCGCATATTGATTACAAAATTGAGTTTGAATCCTGCAAGATTACCCGGGACAATGGAATGTAAGGTATCCAAGGCCGGTGAAGTGAAAGCTTCGGAGTGTTTAATAACATACTTAGAAGAATGGATTCCCATCATGAATCCGTAGTGAATCCATTGATTATCGTAGTTGATTAAATTATCGGTTGGATTATTTTGTGCAAATCCAGAGCCCGATAAATAGGGAATCAAAAGAAAAAGAAGGATTACTTTTCTCCAATATATATGGAGCTTATTCCGAGAGTCAAGGGTTTGCATTGGGTGTTATTGAATCCTATACCTTCCAAAATCTTAAGAAAGTCTTCTCCGTATGGGAATTCATTTACAGACTCAGGTAAGTATGTGTATGCAGCAGAATCCTTGGAGACCAACTTTCCAACTTTGGGCAATATCCAGCGAAAATAAAAATTATACAATTGTTTGAAAGGGAAAATTGAAGGTTTAGAAAATTCTAGTATTACTGCTTTTCCTCCAGGTTTTAGTACTCTGTTCATTTCTTTCAACCCTTTTTCCAAATTTTCAAAGTTCCTCACACCGAAAGCAACGATGATGGCATCGAAGTTATTATCTTCAAAATGTAGGTTTTCGGAATCTCCCGATTGCATATCAATGATATGATCGAGGCCTTTTTTCTTCATTTTTTCTCGACCCACATTAAGCATTCCTTCTGAGATGTCTACGCCAATGACATTTTCAGGATTCAGTTTTAATGACTCAATCGCAAAATCACCAGTTCCTGTGGCGATGTCTAGTATTTTTTTAGGAGGGTTTTTTTCAAGAAACCTGATAGCTTTCTTCCTCCATCTAATATCGATGCCAAGGCTAAGGAAGTGGTTCAAAAAATCGTATTTTCCCGAGATGCTATCAAACATGTCGGCCACCTGCTGCTTCTTTGCTTCCGACTTATCTTTGTAAGGTACTACTGTCATATCTTGCCGCAATATTAGTTGATTAAACCTGTCCAATGCGTAATTGTTAGTAGAATCTAATGATGATACAATCTGCTTCGTTTGTTAAAAGTAGTTCGAGAGTCGAGGATTGCCCGGAGGACATGATCCCCGAGTATGCATTCATCGGTAGATCCAACGTCGGAAAGTCAAGCTTGATCAACCACTTGACCAATCGCAGGAAACTCGCAAAGACTTCAAGTACACCAGGGAAAACGCAGTTAATCAATCATTTCCTTGTGGATGAGGAATGGTTTCTGGTGGACTTGCCAGGTTATGGTTGGGCGCAGACGAGCAAAACAAACAAAGCCGCATGGAAAGTAATGATTGACAATTATCTTCTTACACGACCTAACCTTGCCGTAGTATTTGTGCTAGTCGATGTGCGGCATGAGCCGCAAAAAATCGATATTGATTTCATTCACTGGCTTGGAGAAAATGCAGTTCCATTTAGCATCGTGTTTACGAAAGCAGACAAACTGGGAAAAACTAAAGTAGAAGCTAACGTGGCTCTGTATAAGAAAAGACTTTTAGAAACCTGGGAGGAACTTCCGAGAACCTTTGTCACTTCCTCAGTACATAAGATCGGGGGAGCTGAGATTTTAGATTTTATAAGGCAGGTGAATGACTCAATTGAGTAGACTTAATATGCCTCTTGGCTGTGACCATAGATCGTCGTGTGCATGCCTGAAATTTTCCATTTACCATCGACTTTTTCCATTAGGCGGGTTTCTCGCTTAAGTCCTCTAGCTGAGTCCACCTGTTCGTAGCTAACCCAAGCCCCATTACCATACAGCCGAATTTTAACATCGCTTGATAGTGCTGGCACAGTTTCAGGCTCAGGGTTTTCATCAATAAAGGTTTTGACAAAACCGCTGATGGCTACCCAT
This sequence comes from uncultured Roseivirgaceae bacterium, assembly GCA_964591785.1. GTDB lineage: Bacteria > Bacteroidota > Bacteroidia > Cytophagales > Cyclobacteriaceae > Ekhidna. Next base: position 15,451 of record CAZQDI010000079.1, on the reverse strand, counting down.
CCAATGGTCTCGGAAAAAGTACTATCATGGAAGTTGATATAGGTTTTTGATACGTCACTGCGGTGAATCCAATACTTGGTCCATTCTGCATAATCTCTTTGAAATGCAGATTTGGTTTCATTATGCAATGTAGCTAGAATCGCAGCTTTTTCTTCCTCAAATCCAATTGATTGGAACTCTGTATTCTGCTCATTTTCACAGGAGAGGTGGCAAAAGGCCACTAACAAAAAGGTAAAAACCAACGCAATTCGATTCATATCATACCCATTTTGATTTAGACGTTTTATACGCTTAGTACCACCATCCGTTTCATTTTTGTTTGATCACTTTTGAAATGCTGGCGTTGCCTTTCAGGTAAAAGACCCCGGGCGGAAGATTTCTGAAATCAATGATGAGGGTTCGATTAGTAGAGGTAATATCTACCGAATTGGTCACCTCCAATCCTGCCGAATTAAATACTCTAAATTGTCCGAATTGATTTTCATTTGCTTCAACTGCAAGCCTGGTACTAAATGGATTTGGGTAAATCGTAATTTCAGGACTTCTAAACTCTTCCAATGTGACCCTACGTACCGAAAAGTACTCAAACTTACCGTCGAAATCTGTCTGTTTTAGCCGATAGAACAAGACGTTTGTGGGATAGGGATTCTGATCATACACAATATATCGCAAGGAGGTGGAGGAATTTCCAGCACCTTTTACTTCAAACAAGTCCTCCCACACCTTTTCATCTATGGAGCGCTCAATGGTGAAATAGTCATTGTCATTCTCAGTGGCGGTTTCCCATTCTAATTTTACAGATCCCTCTTCTGATATGGAGGCATCAAAAAATGTCAATGTTACAGGTAAAGTCACAGTATTGTCAAGGTCCCTAAAGTCATAAACTCCATCAGTGTCAAGATCACCAGGAGTAGCTGCAGTGCCAAAATTGTCCAAGTCGTATAGGTCGATTAGTCCGTCCAGGTCAGAATCATGATAGAAGCCACTACCTGGAGTAAGGAAGGCTGCGGCTTCTACCCAGTCAGGAACCTCATCTCCGTCCGAATCAATCAAGTTATCATAAAACCCAGGGTTGCCAGCGGTGGCTTCGAAAACTGCTGCCCTGGCTACTAAGTCATTAAGTGCATCCCCGCTTGCATCGTCGTCAAACCCTTCCGTCCAATCTTCACGAAGGTCATCATCTGAGTCAGCATCAAGGTAGTCTGGGTCAGTGTCAAAATCTGTGTTTATTGGGCTAATTGCCACACCAGTGATGGCTCCGCAAGGAGAACAGTCGGTGTCGTAAGCATCGTCCAGTCCATCTCCGTCTGTATCCACTCCTGAAGGTGAAATGTATCCAACGGGACCTGCCTGAGATTCAAAGTTGTCCAAAAGTCCGTCGTTATCAGAATCAAGGTCTAGAAAATCCTGGACCAGATCTCCATCACTATCCAGGTTGGTTAAGGAACCTTCATCTACATCAAGAATTCCATCATTGTCATCATCAATATCAGCTGAATTGGGATTGCCGTCACCATCTAGATCAGCATTGAGAGCGTCTCTCCAGTCTCTTTCAAGGGTATTGCCATCCAAGTCCGGGAATGAGGAAGACGTTTGTCCGTTGTTAGTGACGTTGGTTGTTGAATTAAGACCGGATAAGTTATCAAAGTTGTTGTCCAACCCATCGCTGTCGGAATCTATGCCTAAGGCGATGATGTCTGCGATGCCATCGTTATCAGTATCCCATGCCTCAAGCGCATCTGAATCTCCATCATTGTCCGAATCTGAATCTAGGTAATCAGGTGTTCCATCTCCATCTGTGTCTACCGGGATAGTCAGGTTGTTTCCGTGGTCTGGATCAAAGCTGTTGTCGATGCCATCGTTATCGGAATCCATCCCTACTGGAACTCTGGGACTATTTGTACTTGCCTGACTTTCGATTAGATCAGTGATTCCATCACCGTCTGAGTCTAAATCGTATGGATCTTGATTCCCGTTACTATCTGTGTTGGGGTTTGTTAATGCAGTACCTCCATTATCTGTGTCATACTGATCTGACAGCCCGTCATTATCAGTATCTACAAAGGAATCTACCATGCCATCGCCGTTTGTATCGACACCGCCAGCCTCTACAATATCTGGAATGCCATCATTATCTGAATCAAGGTCCAAACTGTTCACAATGCCATCCTGGTCACCATCCCCGAAGTTCAGCGAAATAAACAAGCGGAAAAAATTCCCAACGGTTGCTTCGTCAGAAAATGCTGTAAAATTTATAGAGCTAAAGTAGTCGTTGGCATCCCACCTAAAGCGAACTCCTGTATTTATACTACTACCTGTCTGGTTCTGTACAGAATATGTGTTGCCTGAAGAAGTTTCCGTTATTCCACCCAGTGTGTTAGTCGCTGCAGGAGTAAATGTTGTTCCGCCAGAGTTGACCGTATAACCTTTCGTTGGCGGATCAGTTGTCCCCACACTCATCCGCGGACCATGTTGAAAGTTCATTGTGAAGCTCACAGAGCTTGTTATTGTAAAGGTCGTTGAAGTCAGAGTGGTGCCAGCATTAAAATCAGTGCCGGTTGGTCTTGTATGCACGTTTGTGCCGGAAATCACCAAAGATCCCGTTGGAAGGCCATAGTTAGACGAAATATCTGTAGCAGCAAGTGTAGGATAGGTGATGCCAAATGTCAATCCAGCACTGGCTGGACTGACAATAACGGATTCCGTAAAGGAAAGCTCATTTTCATCAATGATTCCATCATTGTCGTCATCAATGTCAATTGCGTCTGATATCCCATCTCCATCTGTATCCTGTGCGAAGAGTGAGGTAGTGGCGATCAGAAGCAACAATCCAATCAGAACCGTCAGTAGATATTTCATTTTTTGCCCGAAGTCAAGGGATCCCCGAGACAAACAATGATCTTGGACCCTTATCTTCAATTCAAATATAAAACATAACGACTTTTCTTTCTTCGGCAATGCTTAAATCAATTCTTAATGAGTCAGTCTTTCGTGTCTTGGAGGTTTTTGAAAGAATTATTAAGCAACTTTCTAAATGGATGGAATATTTTTACCACTCAATCGAAATATATGGAATTTAGTGATATCGCAGCCGTTTCAGGAAAAGGCATACTTTTTAAAATTATTAATCCCACCAGGACTGGAGTAATTCTGGAGTCGATGGATGATCATAAAAAGAAAATGGTTGCCACTATGCATAACAAGGTCAGTATTTTATCAGAGATATCGATCTACACTACTGACTCAGAAGGAGCAACACCTTTGGAAGAAGTGATGAGGAAAATTCATCAGGAATTTAACGGAGACACAGATCTTGATAAAAATAGCAGTCCGGAAGAGTTAAAGTCATTTATGAAATTCATCCTTCCAGAATATGATGAAGATCGGGTCTATGTTTCCGATATAAAAAAGGTCGTAAGCTGGTATGCTCAGATTGTCGAACGTGTTCCCGATGTTTTCAATACGGATCAGCAAGAGCAGGAGACCTCTGAGCAAGGAGAACCAAAGGATGAGTGAGGTTAGATATAAATTTCGGGTTCGTTGGGCAGATCTAGACCCAAATGGCCACATGCGTCATACGGCCTACAATGACTATTGTGCTCAGGCAAGGTTGATGTATTTTGAAGATATCAGTATGCCATTCCACAAACTTATCACAATGGGGGTCGGACCCATCCTTTTTCGAGAAGATACCCGATTTTTCAAGGAGGTGAGGATGAACGAAGAATTTGAGGTTGCCTTTACGATATCTAAGTTGAGACGAGATGGCTCCAAATGGTCTTTTCGACATAATATTTACAATTACAGCGGTGACTTGTCAGCCAAAGTTGATGTGGATGGTGCTTGGTTAGATCTAGCAAAAAGGAAGACCACTGTTCCTCCCGAAGAACTAAGCAAGCTGCTTTTGGAAGGAGTGATGTCAGATGATTTTGAATGGATCCCGGATAAGGTTAGGGCCTAATCTTATCTGGAATCACACAGTCAGTTTTTCTTCTTGTATCCACCAAGTGGAAAATCTTCCACTCGCCATCAATTTTTGCTAAGTGAAAAGCATCCACTCCACAATGTGAAAACTGATCATCGATGTAAAATGCGTAGTCTACCCACACTGAAGCTAGCGAACCATCAATTTCAACTTTTTCGTTCCAGATGGGCTCATTCCAGACCTGGCTTTTTGACTTTCCAACAGCACTTTTGAAGTGTTGAAAATCCCCTAAGGTGAGCTTTGTCTCTCCCTCTTTTGTTTCGTAAACGGTAAATGTGTTCGGCTGCTCTACAAAACATTGTTTAAGTAGTGTACTGTCATTTGTACGCATGGCATCAAAGACCTGATTGATAACGTTCAGTATTTCGGTCCTTTCATTGCTTTGAGCTTGAAGTCCAACATATGGAAGTAGACACAGTGCAAAGAGCATCTTTTTCATCAGTTTTTGAATTAAATGGAAAATAAAGTCATAGTTAATGAGAGTTATGATTGAATCCGACAAGATTTTGCACTGGAGGAAAAATGGTTTTTTGGGAGTCAGGAAAATTATTTTGATCGGTTTAAGAGTCCAGATCAATCATGATAGAGAAAAAGATAAGTCATCAGTCATTCATCGTATCCGAGCTGAGGAAACTAAGGGCATGTTCTACCATATGAGCGGATCCCAGGTACAGAGGCGAGCGTTGATGGAAGGTTGTGGGCTGTATTTCAAGAATACGTTGATGACCATTTGTTGCAATACCTCCTGATTGCTCAGCAATGTATGCTAAGGCATTACATTCATAGAGAAGTCTCAGCTTACCTTCTGGATTCTTTTGAGTGTTAGGGTAAAGATAGACACCCCCCTTAAGCATATTTCTATGAAAATCAGCAACCAAGGATCCAATGTACCTGGCTGCCATTCCTTTCTTCTTACAATCTTCGATATACGCACGAACCCAGGAATCAAATTTGTAGTAGTACCCTTCATTGATGGAAAAAATATTACCATCTTTCGGACATTCCATATTATCGTGAGAAAGTACAAACTCTCCTAAACTTGGTTCCAAAGTAAATCCGTGTACGCCCCGACCTGTCGTATAAACCAACATAGTCGAAGATCCATAAAGAATGTATCCGGCAGCTACTTGCTCCGTGCCTTTCTGAAGGACGTCCTCGGCTTGGACAGGACCACCAACAGGTGATATTCGCTTATAAATAGAAAAGATCGTTCCAATCGATACATTGACGTCTATGTTGGAGCTACCATCAAGTGGGTCAATTGCCACAACATACCTGCAGTTGGGATTGAGGTGGATGATTTCACTATTTTCTTCAGACACAATTGCACAAGTCATACCTCCGTTTCTAAGTGCCCTAGTAAAGCGGATATCCGCGATTACATCAAGTTTTTGCTGGTCTTCTCCTTGTACATTTTTTTCTCCATACTGTCCGGTGATATCCAGCAAGCCTGACTTGTTTACCTCACGGTTGATAATCTTTCCCGCAAGTGCGATATCCCTCAATAACTGGGAAAGCTCACCAGTTGCAAAGGAAAATTCATCTTCCTTTTGTTTGATAAATCGATCTAACGTTGTTCCGATCGGTAGGCCAAGCTTACTTTTGCTCATTCATTTTTGCGGTTTGGGTGTATTAAGGTAATAAACTTAAGCCGCGAAATTAACTTTTTTGATCATTTAAAACGATTTCGATGCAAGTTTTCAAGTTTGGAGGAGCTTCAGTTAAAGACGTAGAGGGGGTGGTAAACCTAGCGAAAATTGTGAAGTCTTTCGGAGGTGAAAAGATAGTGATTGTAGTTTCTGCAATGGGAAAAACCACAAATAAACTGGAGGAATTAGTTGCGCTAGCTTCGAGAGGAAAATACTATCAAGATCAGCTAAATGAACTGAAAGCTTATCATCACGATATTGCAACGGAACTTCTAGGGGAGATCCCGGAGCGATATACGTTTTTCGAAAGCGCTTTGGAAGAAAAACTTGTTGATCTAAGCAGTCACGATGACACCTTTGCCTATGATATTATTGTACCCCATGGAGAGTTGCTGTCTACTTCAATAATCAATGCATACCTGAATAAGGAGGGAATTGCAAGTGAATGGATCGATGCCCGATCGCTGGTTAGAACAGACCAATACTTTAGTGAAGCAAATGTCGATTGGGTTGTAACTGAAAAACAGGTGGTAAGCAAGCTGCGACCCATCATTGAGACAAAAACTGTAATCACTCAAGGGTTTATAGGTTCGGATGTTGAAGGAAACTCGACTACCCTTGGCAGGGAGGGGTCGGATTATACTGGTGCTATCCTTGCCTACTGCCTTAATGCAAGTGGCTTTACTGTATGGAAGGACGTCCCTGGTATTCTCAATGCCGATCCAAGAATTTTAGATAAAACAGAACAGTACGACTGGCTGAGTTATAGGGAAGTTACCGAGATGACCTACTACGGAGCACAAGTGATTCATCCGAAAACCTTGAAACCGATTGCTCAAAAGAGTATTCCATTAATCGTACGATCATTTTTGGATCATTCGAAATCGGGAACTACCATTTCCGCGCAAAATACTTCCAAGAATATTCCTTGCTTTGTTTTTAAGGGAAATCAACTGCTGATAACCGCTCAGGTCAAAGACCACAGTTTTATGGATGAAAAGAAATTGGGCTTAATACTACAAGTCTTAGACTTGCTAAATATTAAAATCAACCTTATGCAGAATTCTGCCTTGACATTTTCCTTCTGCATTGATAACAAGGCCTTTAAGGCAAAGCGGATTAAAGAGCTTCTCAATCGAGATTTTTTGCTCTCTTTTGAAGAGCCTCTAAGGTTGGCGACCATTAAGAACTATACGCACGATTCATTTAATATGCTCCCATGGAATCGATCTGTAATTATGGAGCAGAAAACCGTTAATAATTATCAGGTCTTGTATAGGTAGCGGTAAGATTACATAAACTTTTTCAAGGCTTGTTCAACACCTGACAGATAAGAAGAACTAAATAGGTTTACATGAACAAGCAATGGATAAAGGTTATGAATAGCTATTCTTTCATTGAAGCCAGGTTGAAGTGGGTTTTCATATTGATATGCTTCATAAAATGCTTTGTCAAAACCTCCAAAAAGGTGTGTAAAGGACAGTTCTGTTTCCCTGTGACCAAAATGTACTGCAGGATCTATGAGGGCTGGTTTTGAATGAATATCAGTCAAAAAGTTACCACTCCACAGATCTCCATGGATCAGTGCAGGGGGTTCATCAGGAATGAGCGATTCAAGTTTGGAAAATAGTAAATTGAACCTTGAGATAAACTTTTGATCGATAAGACGGCCATCCGATGCCATTCTTAATTGCGGCTCCAGGCGTTCCTTGATGAAAAAGTCATGCCATGATCGGTGCATTTGATTGGATTGAGGCAGGCTGCCAAGGAAATTGTTGTGATCTAATCCAAAATTATCTGAGCTCACTTTATGAAGTGTGGCAAGATTCTTACCAAAACTACCCCAAAAATGGGGTTCCAGTTGGCCGGAGTCAATCCATTCCATTAGGAGGAAGAATATTCCTTCATGATTTCCATATCCAACCACTTCCGGGGTTCTTATGCTGGAATTTTTCTTTAAAAGAGAAAGTCCATTCGCTTCGGAAACAAATAAATTACTCTTTAATTCAGAGTTATACTTTATGAAATAGGCCCCTCTGGTGGTTATAAGTTTCGCGGCATGATTAATACATCCACCGCCGACGTTATGAAAATTGAGCAGTCTAACAGGGGCAAAATATGAATCTAATGCATGCTGGAAAAAAGAATCAATCACAGACCCTCTTCTTTAATAAGAAAGTCAATGAACTTTTCGATCGACCGATTCAGGATGTCAAACACTTGATCGAATCCTCCGGTGCCACCGTAGTAAGGATCCGGAACGTCCCCTTTTTCCATCGGATCAAAATCTCGCATGAGGAATACCTTTACCTGATCATCTCCTATTTCACGAAGCATATTCTGGCGATTTGAGGAATCCATTGCAATTAGATACTGGAACTCTGCGGTATGTACTTTTTTGAATTGTTGGCCTTGATGATGAATTTTTATTCCATTTTTTGAAACCGTTGCGACAGTTCTTGGGTCTGGATAGTCCCCTACATGATAGTTGGCTGTCCCCGCAGAATCTGCTACAAAGTGCTTGGAAAGCCCTTTTTCTTGTATCTTATGATTGAAAATAGCTTCAGCCATTGGAGACCTACAGATGTTGCCTAAGCACACAAATAAAATTTTTTTCATTTGGGAGGTTACTTTTTTGAGTTACCATGTATTAATAATTGCATAACACAAATTTATTCATACACCTGTTTGACAAATAAAGAGAAAGTCCCGCTTTTGGCGGGACTTTTCTTTTTTGTATGCTTTTGGAAATGTTATCTGATACTTATCCCCACACCAAGCGTAAGGGTATTGTATTTCTGAATTGCATATTCCGCATGCAACGTCAGAATCAGAAGCTTCAGTCGTAGACCTGCGTTAATTCTTGGAGAGCTACCACTATCAAAATCCAGAGAAATAGGATCTGAGACTGTCACTGGTTGTCCCGTGCTTGCATCTTCATAAGTGAAATCTCCTTTCACATCCAGTGAGCTTGAACCAACAACGAAACCAATACCTACATATGGCGTAATCACAGGTAGCGTCTTTGAAACTACGCCTTGTAAGGTAAAACTGGTTGCTGAAAGCTCAGTTACCCCATCTGCGCGAAAATCTCCACTGGTAGAATTGAAGTCGAACTCAGCGGAAAAAGTTGTGTATCCTATGAAGCCGGAAAAATCAAATGGAATCTGCTTTAGTCCTGGAATCCACTGCTTCAAGTCATGCATCGCTCCAATTCCAAATAGACTCACACTAGCATCTTCGATGTCGACAGCTAAATATCTCACTTTTAGATCTGTATTTTTTGGGAGTCCAATGCCAAGCTGCACCACAGGAACAGGAAACCCAACGACAGGTAAGCTCTCTGCATCAATACCTTCTGGAACCGGAAATTCTTGATCAAACTCATAGGTGATGGTTTCTCCCCCTACATCAACAGGAACACCGGCTGGAATAAGCAAGGTTGAACCATTCGGGGGTGCCCCGCCGACGACAGTTGGAAGTTGATTCGTGTTTGAGTTTTGCAACACCAGGTTTTGAAAATCACTCGATTGAAAATCGAACATTCTCTCGCCCGAAGGAATATTAGCAATGTTAACAGTTGCTGTTAAATCAAAGCCTAATAGTTTGTGAGGCTTTCCGGTGTTGTACCATCCGGCTCCTAATCCATTGGTAAATGAAGCCATGACAGGTCCTGTATATTTTTCGAAATAGGTCTCAGCATCAGCTGCACCAGCTTGCATAATGTCACCGAAATCTTGAGAACTCGCTGGAAGAAATGCAATAATGGGTAGTAGTAGTAAAAATGGTATTTTTTTCATAGTTGCGTGGTTAGTCAATAAAATCTATGTACAAAATAAGGTTTTTTGGTTAATTGAAACTTTGCTTTTAAGATGGATACCCTGTTTTCGTCTATTAGCATGCTGTTTTTCGTAGATTCGTCAGTATGAAAGGTCAAGTGATCAAATCTACAGGACTGTGGTATGAGGTAAAGGTTGAAAATGAAGTAAAGATTGCTCGGCTAAGAGGAAAACTCAAGCTTACCACCTTAAAACTGACCAATCCGATAGCAGTAGGTGATTGGGTTGAGCTTGTCCCTCACAACCGGGACACACAGGAATTGGTCATTGAGCGTGTACATCCAAGAGAGAACTATGTAATCCGTCAGAGTCCTCGAAAAAAAGGACACGACCATATGATTGCGAGCAATATTGATCAAGGAGTACTTGTGGTGACTCAACGCATGCCCAGAACTTCTGTTGGTTTCATAGATAGGTTTCTGATTTCTCTGGAAGCATTTAGAATACCGGGGGTTATTATTTTCAATAAGTCGGATTTATACCTGAAAAAGGATGAAGATTCATACCAGGAATTGAAGGATATTTATGAATCGATTGGCTATCAGGTCCTACTGACAAGTCTAATTGAAGATCCAACTGACTCGTTGATTAGCTTATTTTTGGGGAAGTGCAGCTTATTGTCTGGTCACAGTGGTGCTGGAAAATCTACATTGATCAACCATTTGATTCCTGAGGCAAATCAGGAAGTCAAAGATGTTTCTTCGTTTGCAAGTAAAGGAGTCCATACAACGACGTTTGCTGAAATGTTTTCTCTTGATAAAGACTCTTCCATTATTGATACGCCTGGTATTAAGGAATTGGGATTATCGGAAATAGAAAATGAAGAGCTTTCGCACTATTTTCCTGAAATGCGGCCGTTTCTGGAAGGTTGTAAATTTCATAATTGTCTTCATGTGAATGAGCCTGGGTGCTGTGTCAAGGATCAAGTGGGACAAAAAATATCAGAAATGCGCTACAAAAGTTATCTCTCCATCCTTCGAAATGAAGATAATCGTAGGTAATTGTCGGATCTTGAAATCCAAATTGTTGAGGCTACCCTTGAAATAGTGTAATTTTCAACATTAAAAATTTCATATATGAAAAGCCCTAAAAAAGTACTGCTTGCAATTATAGTATGCTGCAGTTTCACTTCTTGCGACGTTCTTCAAAGTGTGGCCTCTTTACCTGGGTCGACCAGTCTTCCTTTGACTGAAACTGAGATTGTGGAGGGCCTAAAGGAGGCATTGAACATCGGGTTAGACAACTCTGTAACAAGTGCGTCCTCTATCAATGGTTATTTGAAAAATGAAGCTATAAAGATTATTCTTCCCCAAGATGTTGTCAATCTCAAAAACAAGATTGACAATAACTCTGCAGCTTCCGCAGCGTACAAAGCGTACATCAGAAAGTTCAATGGCGGATCAGACCTATTCAATGAGTTATTGACTTCAATGAATAGAGGAGCGGAGAAAGCTGCAACGAAAGCTGGACCTATTTTCCTTGGTGCGGTTAAGTCAATGAGCTTCAACGATGCAAGAGGAATTCTCAATGGTGGTAATACCGCTGCCACTCAATACTTCGAGCGTACCACTTCTTCTCAACTTTTTGATGCTTTCAATCCCGAAGTGAAAAATGCACTGGATAATACAGGTGCAAATAAGATTTACAAAAGAACTTATGACTTTTTATCCTACGATCCAGCTGGTTTGGGCATCACCACAGTTGGGAAACTACTGGATGTTTCCATCGCTCCAAGTTTGGACGAATATGCAACGACAAAGGCAATTGACGGGTTGTTCTATTTGGTAGGGGAGGAAGAGACCAAGATAAGGGACAATCCATTTGATTATGGTAAAAAAATTATTGAAAGGGTTTTTGGAACAAATTAGAAAATGAGACGAATAAAGGAAGGAATTAAGCTAACGTTTCCTTGTCTTAGACAATTTTTGATTTCATAAAAACACCTTTTTCGAAGTGCTTTTCTCTCCTCCGTTGACTTGTTGAGCAATTTTATTTTTTTGCATACGACAAGAGTACTTCTCTGATGTTTTGTGAATAAGCGAAATTGACTTTTTGAAAGTGAGGTATTAACGTCTCTCTTTTTAACCAACACTTCATCAGTATATCCATAAAGATAAATTCTACTAGACCTTATCCAAAAGTCAAAGTCCTCGTACAAAAGCTCCTCGTCATAGCCATTAAGCTCTTCTAATACGGCCCTTTTGATCATCATTCCCGGCGGGGAAATAAAGTACTGGGTAATTAATTTAAGGTAGACATCACCTTCCGGAATCAGGTCACCCATCTGAAAATGAAGGTCTTTTGTTTTTCCACGCTGATCAATATTCATGACGTTGCAAAACTCAACTCCGATGCTTTTCTTTTGAAACGTCTGGAGGCCCTTTTTTATACGCTCTGGAAGCAGAATATCATCTGCTGCCAGATCTATGATGAAGTCTCCAGCAGCTGACTTAAGGCCTTTATTAAAAGCTCTACAATTCCCAATCGGTTGTGGGATATCAATGAATTGGAGATGATGAATAGTAGAAATTTTTTTGATTTTTTTCTTACTATCATCTGTACTTCCATCATCTACTATGATAAGTTCAGTGTTTTCATAGACTTGGTTAAGTACTGATTCTACGGCCTCCTGCACAAAATCAGCTTGATTGTGGCACAAACAAATCACTGAGACTTTTGGATTCTTCATCAGATCAGAACTTTAGCAAATGAAGGTTTTTGAGTCTCCACAGCTCCCATCCTACTTTTGAATGAGCGCAACGTTTCCTGAGGTCTACCCTGGAAAGAAGAGACGCCAAGATCGAAGATCTCATAACCCTCCTTTCGGTAAAAATTGACCATGCCTGATATAAGCAGCACCATTGGGCTCTGGGATCTAAATAGAGGGCTAGTTCCTGCTAAATAATAGTATGCAACCTTTTCGGTTACTCTCACAGAAACACATACTGCTGAGATTTTGTCCTCCCTGTATACACCGAAAAAATCATACCTATCGGGTAGGGCACCTAGGAGCAACTTAAGTTTCTCGAATGAAATATTGAGTTCAAGGCCTTGACTTTGTCTGCATACCCTTAGAAAGTTGTGAACTACTTCGATATTTGAATGTGAAATTGACTTAAACTCAAAACCATTCTCGGTTAATGCTTTTAACTTTCTTAATTGCATCTTATGAAGTTGTTCCTCCCACTCAAAAGTCAGATGAATATGTTGATTGCAGTCATTATAAACGAGTTCGTATCCAACCTTTGTCAGCCAATCTCTGTCTACATAGTCTGAATAGAAAGGTGATGGATGTTTGATGAATAATTCGGTTTTGGAGTTATCATTTAGTGCTAAGATGACTTCCTTTTCAAATTTGGCAAAAGAGGACAAGGTTTCATTCTTGTGGCATAAATAAGATCCAAATGGACTTTTTTCGATACTACAATGTTTTGAATCACTAGAGTTAATAGGAATGAAAAAAGAGTCGTTGGAAAAGAGTTGAAGATTTTGAAGAGACTGAATTTGTAGGTATTGTGGAGTAAAATATGTAATCTTTTTAGACAAGTTTATTTTTTGAGGATTCGTATCTATTTGAAGATTCATTTTATAAAACTAAAGGCTAAAATCTCCGCAAGAATTATGATTCGGCATCTAACTTGCTATAACATTTATCAAAAGTAGGATTTGAAGTATTTAACGGTATTATTTTTCATTGTGATTTGCACCTCTTCAGAAGGTCAGGTTTTTGAGAATGGTTTAGTGCAGAACTTAGTAAAAAAGGGCGCTAATCATATATATAATTCGAATCAGGATTCTGCATACTATTATGCACGAGAGGTAGAGAACTTGTTACCAGGTCATCCAGTTGTGCCACTTATGAGAGGATTGGCTATTTTATGGGCAAATATTCCCACTATTTCTGCTGAGCTTTTCACTGAAATGGAAAATAATCTTGACTCTGCTATTGTTCTGGCAAGGGTGCAGGATCCGGATCTCGAGGACCCCGAGATGGTCTTTTTTGCGATGTCAGCTCATGGTCTCTTGGCAGAATATTATGCCGATCAGGACTTTACTATGAAAGCAGTTGGTGAAGCCAATAGAGCGTATGGCTTACTAAAGAAAGGGTTTGATATGGTAGAGGAGTATCCTGAATTTTTATTTACTACTGGCTTATACAATTATTTCATCGAAAGATATCCTGAAAAACATCCTATTTATAAGCCTTTGATATGGTTCTTTAGGAGCGGAGATAAGGCGTTAGGACTGCAGCAGTTGGAGGCTGCATCGGAAACATCCATATTGACGGATGTAGAGGCTCATGTTTACTTAAGCTACATTTATTTAAGGTATGAATATAAGCCGGAATTAGCCCAACGGCACCTTTCGTTCTTATGTAGAAAATATCCTCAAAATTTTTATGCTAAAGCAAAGTACATAGAGTCTTTGGCTAATCCTGAAGATTTCAAAAAGGCTCCATTGTTTATGATTTATTCGATGATTCGTCATGAGAATCCCTACTATCGATTAGCTGGGTATGTTTTTCTTGGCTATTATGAAGAAGTAATAATCAAAAATTCAGAAAAGGCGGAGTTTGCGTACCGAAAGGGATTAGAGCTAGGGGAACAAATCCCGGATCATGGTGAATTCTTTAAAAGCTTTGGATATTTGGGGTTGGGTCGTTTGTTAGTGGATAGTAATGAGAATGAAGAAGCTAAAAAGAAACTTAATTTAGCCTTGAAATATGCAGAGACTGAACAGGTAACTTTGGAAGCCAAACAGCTACTTTCTGCGCTTTGAGTGAATTTTATACGATCAAGAATGCTACAAAAGGGCTTTACAAAGAGAAAGGAAGCAAATTCATGGCATTCGCATTTCCTATTCGTTCGGGACAAGAGATTAAGTCTAATTTGGCAGACTTGAGAAAGGAGTACCATGATGCACGGCATCATTGCTACGCATGGGTCAGAGGCTTATCTGATCAGAAATCTCGTGCCAATGACGATGGCGAACCAGCACACTCCGCTGGCATGCCAATATTGGGGCAAATTAAATCTTCGAACCTTACCAACGTGTTGGTGGTGGTTGTGAGGTACTTTGGTGGTACCAAATTAGGTGTCGGGGGTTTGACCAACGCATATAAGGTTGCCGCCGCTGACGCCTTGCAGAAAGGAAGGAAGGAAGTGATTTATGAAGTAAGAAATCTGACCTTGGATTTTGAATATGATCAGATAAGTCAAGTTGAAAGATTGATAGATGAATATGATCTTGAAGTCACACGTATTTATGGTGAAAAATGTCAAGTCAAAGGATCTATCAAAGAAGACGACATCATTCGTTTTAGACAATCAGCAAGAAACTACTATACCATTTCAATACAAATAGAATCATGAAGGTATCCCAAGAACTCAACAAGCTTTTTGAGAGAGACTTAATCAAGCTGAAAGAAGAAATTTCATCTTACTCCAACGAAGAAGATCTATGGCTGATCGGTGGAGGCATCAAAAATACTGCTGGAAACCTTGCAATGCACCTATGTGGCAATCTGCAGTACTTCGTAGGGACTATTCTAGCCGAAACTGGTTATGTTCGAGATAGGGATTTTGAGTTTGAGGGTAAGCTTAGCAGATTTGAAATTATTGAGGAAATAGAGCAGACTAAGTCAACTCTTGCGTCTTATTTTGCGACTTCGACTTTTGAAGACTATGAGGTGGATTATCCTCTTGAAGTCTTCGGTCATAGAATGACAACGTTTTATTTTCTTACGCACTTGCAGGGTCACCTCAATTACCATCTTGGTCAAGTAAATTATCATAGAAGAATTTTGACAAAATAGTTAATCGTACTATTAATTGGATTTGTCTAAGCCATGGTGCAGGTCACCGAATCTTGGGTTCGAAGTGTGAATTTTGATCTATCCTTGACCTGTGATCAATAACAATCTAGATCGAAGAAATTAAAGACTATCCATAGCTGGTTGAATTAGAACGGAGTTGCTT
>CAZQDI010000078.1:0-17940 GCA_964591785.1 uncultured Roseivirgaceae bacterium | reverse complement strand
CATCCTCGGAGATACAGATGGACGCCTTGGCTTTCATTTCAGCCGTCCAGTCAGTGAAGGTAAAGGCCTGGTCGGAAGTCAGCGTACCAATGTGTACCTCGATCACCCTGCCTTGGAAGACGTTCTCCCCATCAAACTGATGCAGCATCTGTGCCTGCGTCGCATGGACCACGTCACGGAAGTCCATGTAAGGTTTCATTTCACCCTTAAAGGTCACTTTGACGGATTCAGGAATCGGCATGGAAGCTTCACCCGTTGCAAGTGCCAGGGCTACCGTGCCGGAGTCGGCACCAAAAGCGACACCTTTGGACATCCGCGTGTGCGAATCGCCCCCGATGATAACGGCCCAGTCATCGACGGTGATGTCATTCAATACTTTGTGGATCACGTCGGTCATTGCATGGTACTTGCCCTTGGGATCCCGACCGGTGATCAGTCCAAAGTCATTCATAAACTTCATCAACTTCGGAATGTTGGCCTGCGCTTTTCGATCCCAGACGGAGGCCGTATGGCAACCGGACTGATAGGCCCCATCGACAATCGGCGAGATGGTAGTTGCCGCCATCGCTTCGAGCTCTTGCGATGTCATTAGGCCGGTTGTATCTTGTGAGCCAACAATGTTGACTTCCACACGGACATCCGATCCTGCAAAAAGTGTCTTGCCCGGTGTGGTACCCACTGCATTTCTGTTGAAGATTTTCTCGACCGCGGTGAGTCCCTGATCTTCTTTGGAAATTTCCTTGGAAGGGGCATAGACCACCGGAGCTTCGATTCCGAGGGTCTTGGCAGCAAAGGTTTGCAATTTCTTACCAAAGACAACCGCATACGATCCCCCGGCTTTGATGAACTCTACTTTTTGTGGAGTCAGCGAGCTGGAAATGTCAATCAGTTCCTGATCGCCGTGGTACAATTTTTTCTTTTTCGTATTGATGGTAAGGACCGTACCTGTGGCTACGGAGTACGCTTCTTCCAAGATGGGTTCACCGTCTCCATCCACGACCGTATTTCCGTCTGCATCTTTTTTCTTGACCCAGTTTTTCAAGTCAACGCCAATTCCTCCGGTCACCCCGACGGTCGTTAGGAAGATGGGTGAAATGCCGTTGGTTCCTGCAATGATTGGAGCGATGTTAATAAAAGGAACGTATGGGCTGGCCTGGATTCCGGTCCATAATGCCACGTTATTGACCCCTGACATCCGGGAAGATCCCACACCCATCGTGCCTTTTTCTGCAATCAGCATCACCCGCTTATCGGGATGCTGTTCCTTGAGTGCCATGAGCTCTTGCTGCATTTCTTTGTTGTGCTCAAAGATGCACTGCCCATGCAGTTCACGATCTGACCTGGAGTGCGCGTCGGCTCCTGGTGAAAGTAAATCCGTGGAAATGTCTCCTTCTCCTGCAATGAAGGTGACGATTTTAATTTCTTCTTCGACTTCCGGAAGTTTGGTAAAAAACTCAGCGTTGGCATAGCTTTCTAACAACTCTTTGGCGATGGCATTGCCTGCATGATAGGCTGCTTCCAGCCGTGCAGTGTCGGCTTCGTACAGGAATACCTGCGTCTTCAGGACCTCTGCCGCTTTATTTGCAGTATGAGCGTCGTCTCCCAGGGCAAGATCCAGTAGTACTTCTACCGATGGCCCCCCTTTCATGTGAGAAAGCAACTCAAATGAGAAGTCAGAAGTGATCTCTTCAACAATAACGCTACCTAAAATGATCTCCTTTAAAAACTTCGCTTTCACTCCGGCTGCAGGTGTAGTACCTGGCAACGTGTTGTAAATAAAGTAGTGGAGCGAATCTTTCCGGTGTTGATTGGAAAGGTCTTTGATCTGATCGATCATCTCCGACAGGAGGGCGGCATCGTCAATGGGTTTTGGATGCAGTCCCTGTGCTTTGCGTTCTTCGATCTCTTTTAGGTAATCCTGATATAAGTTCATATTCGATGGTCCGGGTTTAAATGCACAACTTTTTGAAGGTCAACAAAGATAATCCAATGTTGGTTTGTGGATTGAATTTCTGTCGTCAGAAATGGGTCCTAGGTCTATATCAAGCCACTTTCTCTCCTTTGGAGGCAGTCCATAGTTTGTACCAGTCTTCGTGACTAAGTTCGATTTTGGCTGCTTCGAGGGCGGTCTTTACCCGAGATACCTTGGATGTGCCCAACACGGGTATAATTCCGGAAGGGTGTTTCCACAAGAAGGCCAGTAACAGCTGATCGTGGGCTGCACCGTATTTTTCTCCCAGTTCATCCAGGGTTGTTCGAATCCTCACAAATTGCTCCTCTGCTCCCCCGAAGATCTGACCCCCTCCCAACGGGGACCAGGCTGCCGGTTGAATTTTTTGATGCAGCAGTTGGTTGAGGCTACCGTCTTCAAAAGGCTCGAGGTGGGTCAAAGAAATTTCGATCTGATTGGTGGCGACCTCCACATAAGAGGTGAGTAGCTCCAACTGATGCGGAAGAAAGTTTGAGACACCAAAACTCAGAATTTTCCCCGCTTGCTTGGCGGTAGTTACTGCCTCCGCGATCTCTTCGAAATCCATGAGGAAGTCCGGACGATGGATGAGGAACGTATCTATTTGCTCTACCCCGAGGTCCTTCAAAGAACGGTCGATGCATTCTTGGATGTATGCGTTAGAGGAGTTGTAGTGCTTGATCCCGATTTCCGGTCGATTGTCGGAAGGGTAAGCGATGCCGCACTTCGTGGTCACTTTTACCTTATTTTTCAGATCCGGCCGGGATGCAATGACCTTCCCGAAATCCGCCTCGGTGCTGTGACCGCCATAGATGTCGGCATGATCGAATTCGTCAGCGCCCAGGTCCAGGCAGCCATCGATGAACGCTTCCAGTTCTTTGGTTGAGTAATTGGCACCCCAGGTGCCGAGCTTCATGCAGCCTACAAGTAAGGGTTGATTGTACATTCTTATAATTCGTTCAGTTTTCCTAAAAATTCCATTGTATCCACATTGTCTGCATAATCCCACAGTTCTGGTCGCTGTGCTTGTCCAAATGGGATGTGCGATTTTCCCACAATGCATTGAATTTTTTCTTGCTTCGATGCTAAGATACTGAGGAGTTCTTCTTCCGTGGTGTAGGCCTGATGATAAAGGACGCTGATGGGTGATACCAGCTCATCCGTACTTGTGACAAGCAAAAATCCAGTATCCAAATGGGGTTTCTTATTGACCAGGTAAATGGATTTATTATAGTCGTAGTTATTGCGGTACTTGTGGTGGTGGATGATTTCATTCCATCCCTCAAGATGCGGAAAAGCTTCACGGAGGTCGTAATGCTCCGGAGTGAAGACTTTGGAGACGTTTCGGCAGCCGAGTCCGTAATAGGAAAAGATGTCTTCACCCAAACGTTGAATTTCTTCTGGAGTCTCCTTTCCAGTCAGAATGGCTACCGATGTCCGGTTTTTTCGGATGATGTGGGGGACGTGCTTGAAGTAGTATTCAAAGTACCTGGCCGTGTTATCGCTGCCGGTGGCGATGACAGCATCGACATTGGTCAGCTTATCCCTGATTTCAATGTTCTTCTGCAGGCGTGGTTCGATGTCAATGATCCAGTCGACCAGCGTTTGAGTGAGGAACGCATCGTCGCTGCTTGGTTTAATCGCTGCAAAATGCCCGGAGATCAGTACGCATAGCAGGTCATGGAAGCCCACGAGAGGAATGTTGCCTGCCATGATGATGCCTACGATTTTAGGCACTTCAGAGGTGTTATTGTAACGTTTTAGCCATTGTTGAAGCTTTTCTTCTTTCAGCATGAAGGCAATCCCCTCCAGGGCATTTTTGACACTATCCAGCGAAAACCAACCATTGCTGGCCCTGGCGTGTTGAGCCAGTTCATTGATCTTTTCTTCCGGTAGCTCGCCGATTTTAGTTCCTAGTGCGACAAAAGTTGCCAGTCGATCTTCCAAATGCATAAATTATTTTGTGATTTGTGCCTCTTTGCTAGTAGCACGCAAACTTATCTCGATTAATTTTCTTGCTGGTATAGAATTAGAAAAAGGGCCGCGTTATGGCGATAATGATAACAGATGAATGCATCAATTGTGGTGCATGTGAACCAGAATGTCCAAACACCGCGATTTATGAAGGTGGAGTAGAGTGGAAATGGGCAGATGGAACTGATCTGCAGGAGATTGAAATGGAAGACGGATCGTCTGTAGATGCGAAGGAAATCCAAGAACCCGTCTCTGATGAGTTTTATTATATCGTACCTGGAAAATGTACGGAATGCACGGGCTTTCATGAAGAACCTCAATGTGCTGCGGTTTGCCCCGTGGATTGCTGTGTTCCGGATCCGGACTATGTAGAAACAGAGGAGGAGCTGACGGCAAAGAAGGAGTGGTTACACCTTTAGTCTGAACGGGCTGGTTATCGCATTTTTTTTCGTTTGATTAGATAGGCCCCAAGGATTTTGTCGTAGGAATCCTCGGTATTGACTGGTACAAAGTCAATTTTCATCATGCCGCACTTAATTTTTAAATCGTGGTAGAAGGCTCCCATGGATTTTTGGTATTGCTCCCGTAGCTCGAAGGGGTTTACTTTGACTGATTCGTTGGTTTCCAAATCAATGAACTTATAAGGACGATCTTCAAAATCAAAGTTCAATTCGCTTTTATAGTCCGAGACATGAAACAAGATCACTTCATGATGATTGTGTTTCAGGTGTTGGAGGGCGCTCATAAGTTCTGCTTCATTTTCATTCTGAAACATGTCGGTAAAAAGAATGATTAAAGATCGCTTGTGAGATTTCTCTGCAATCTGATGCAGTACTGATGCAATGTCAGTTTTCGACTTGGGGTGGGTCTCCGTAAGCTTTGAGAGTGTAGATAGGAGGGTATTGAGATGCGCTTTGGTACTTCTCAGCTCCGTTTCGGTCTCCAGGTGGTCTGAAAAGACACTTAGCCCAACCACATCCCTTTGTTTGGTCAGCAAGTAGGCAAGGGCAGACGCCGCGTACACTGCAAATTTAATTTTGTCTTTTCCGGGCTGGGGGAAATGCATCGAAGCAGAATTGTCTACCAATATTCTGCATCGTAGGTTGGTCTCTTCCTCGTATTGCTTGGTAAAAAGCTTATCGGTTCGTGCATAGACCTTCCAGTCGATGTGTTTGGTACTTTCTCCGTAGTTGTACAGTTTATGTTCGGCAAATTCTACAGAAAATCCATGGTATGGTGACTTATGAAGGCCAGTGATGAACCCATCGACCAACTGCTTGGCAATTAATCCAAGGTTTTCGTATTGGTTTATTTCAGAGATATTAACACTCATGGATCTTTATAAACGGTATCGAGGAAAATGGTTTTGTTGTTAAAATAAGAGAATGATTTATATTTAGCCCGATTTTAATTTATTAAAACACCTAACAACAATACTACAACGTGGAAGAGAATAACGAAAAAGGAAGAGACGAGATCTATTCAGAGAGAGTAAAGGCGGGTAAGCGTACCTACTTTTTTGATGTGAAGGCGACCCGGTCCAATGACTACTATTTGACCATCACAGAGAGCAAGCGGAAACCAAAAGATGACGGTTTCTACTATGAAAAGCACAAAATTTTCTTATACAAAGAAGATTTCAATAAATTCGTCAATGCGCTGAACACGACTGTGAATCACGTGAAGGATGAATTGATGCCTGAAGTCGATTTTGAACAGTTTGACAGAAACGACGAGGAGCGTGAAGTGGTGAACATGGAAGTTTCTGATTCGGATTCAGACCTTAAATGGGATTAAGATAGTTTTTTATAAGTATGAAGAGAGAAAAGCCTCGGCCATGGTGTCGGGGTTTTTTTATGCTAATTTTGCGGGAATTTTCCAGTAGAAAATCAAAATTATGGGGTTACAATGCGGTATTGTGGGTCTTCCCAATGTGGGAAAGTCTACGTTGTTTAATGCACTTTCCAACGCCAAAGCGGAAGCAGCAAACTTCCCTTTTTGCACCATCGAGCCGAATGTCGGGGTCATTACGGTGCCGGATGAGCGACTAGGCATCCTTGAAGGCTTAGTGAACCCCAAAAAAGTGCTACCGACTGTCATTGAGTTTGTTGACATTGCCGGCTTAGTAAAAGGGGCCAGCAAGGGTGAAGGGCTTGGCAATCAATTTTTAGCGAACATTCGGGAAGTAGATGCCATCATTCATGTGATCCGATGCTTCGTAGACGATAATATCGTCCATGTATCCGGCAAAGTAAATCCAATCGAGGATAAAGAAGTCATTGATACTGAGCTTCAATTGAAGGACCTGGAGTCAGTGGATAAACGAATTCAGCGGGTGGAAAAAATTGCCAAGTCTGGTGATAAAGACGCGAAGGCGGAATATGAGGTGTTGGTCCGGTTTAAGGCACATTTGGAAAGTGGGCAAAACGCCAGGTCGCTGGAAATGGAGAAAGAGCCCCGTGAGTGGATCAAGGGACTCCAGTTATTGACCGACAAGCCCATTATCTACGTGGCCAATGTCGAAGAGGATTCGGTCAACTCCGGCAACGAATACAGTCAGCAGCTTGCAGACAACATAGCCTCGGAGGATGCACAGATGATCATCGTCTCAGCTGGTTTGGAGGCGCAAATTGCCGAATTTGAAGATCCGGAAGAAAAAGAGATGTTTCTTGAAGAATACGGACTTAAAGAGTCGGGGTTAAATCGACTGATCAAGGCGTCTTATGCATTATTGGATTTAATCACTTACTTCACTGCAGGTGAGCAGGAAGTCCGAGCGTGGACGATCAAAAAAGGGTGGAAAGCACCGCAAGCTGCGGGTGTCATCCACACGGATTTTGAGAAAGGATTCATCAAAGCTGAAGTGATTAAGATTCCTGACTACGAGCAGTACAAAACAGAAGCAGGCTGTCGTGAAGCAGGGAAACTAGCGATTGAAGGCAAAGAGTATGTGGTCTCTGACGGAGATGTGATGCACTTTCGATTCAATGTCTGATGGCGTGAGTTTCACAGATCTTCGATTGACTTGAATTTTTTATATCCCATGAGCTGATCATTGATTTGCCCGGGGTTGCGATAATAGACTAGAATTTCATAGTCATTCTCTGTTTGAAAATGACTCCCCTCTAGTTGATAGGCCGGAAGCGACCCGCCTTCAAGGTGGTACATGTAGTCATAGTACCCCTGCTTCAAATACAGGTCGGTATAGTAAAGTTGTTTTTGAGTATCATATTGCAGCAGGTTTTTGTCTTCCAATCGCCAGTTGTTGAATTGACCGGTGACATAGATCTTACCGGCAGCTTTTTCATTTTTCAAGATGAAGCGAGCCCGAACATAATCTGCATTTAGACTGGATTCGCCAGGGTCGTCATTTTGGATGGTAAATTGTCCATTGATATCCTGAAAGTTTTGCGTGTATCTCCTGGCAAATCTTGACTGGTCTGTGCGCAGCTGAGCAAAAATTTCGGTGCCTGTGTTTTGTATCCTTGCCACGTTTCTGCCAGCAATACTGAGTGTCCGTAGATCGGTCCATCGAAACTCATTCCATCCGGCAAAGTTGGTGCGCAGATCCAGGTGCCGGAATTCCAACGAACCTTCATTGGCTCGTATAAGAGTTGGTGAAATGTCATCAATGGCTGTATACCAATTGTGATTCTGAAGGATCACGACCTGAATGTCCTGGGAAGGGTTGTTTACGAGCAGATTGCCGTAGGATAGCGAAAACTCGATCTGTTGATTGATTTCTCGCTTGTTGATGGTCGTACTAACCCTGACCAGTTCATTCACCGTCACAGCAGTTTGGAATACCATGAACCTCCTGGTGAATAGGACGTCCTGTGGGTTGCCTCTCCGAAAAACAGCCAGCACATAGTTGCCACTTATTTTTGGTTTGGGAATCGAAAATCGATAATTGATGTAGGGCTGAACCGTGTTCACTGAGTAATCGAACTCAGTGATCCGAAAATTATTGATCTCATCCAAAAACTCCATGTCCCGCAGAAGTGATTTTTTCCAATCTCTATTGCAGTGGTAGATTCGGGCACTGAGGTTTTCAAATTGATCCGTTAGCAGATCAAAATCCAGAAAAAGTTGATTGCTTCCTTCAAGATTGACCACCGGATTACCTAGAATATCCAACTGACCCGCTTCGATTGGGGAGATTTTTACATTGCCAATTTGGGGTTCATATTCATGATTATCGAAAATAATTTGTTTTTCTGGGAGGCTTTTTTGGGGTATTACGGGTTCACATTGTACTAATACTATAGCTATTGCAATTATCAGGAGGTTCTTCATAACTTTGATATCGTTGTAGCCAAAATAAGTTATTACAACTTTAACCTTTTGCTTAGGGTCTATTTAAATGTCATTTAGCGAAGAAAATCTAATCAAGGGATGCCAAAAGGGCGATCGAGAGTACCAACAAGCACTTTATGATAAGTACTGTGATGGGATGTATCTGGTTGCTTTGAGGTATTCCAAGATGCAGCAGGAAGCGGAAGATATTCTTCAGGAAGCATTTGTCAAGGTCTTTCGAAACATCAAGGACTTTAGAAAAGATTCTTCATTGGCATATTGGATAAAGCGAATAGTAGTGAATACAGCCCTGAACCATCAACGTAGTAAACTGTATTTATATCCCATGGTGGATGTGACAGAACTCAATGATTGGAGTGAGAATGAATCGATCATTTCATCGATGGGATATCAGGAACTACTGGAATTGATCCAGGAGCTTCCCACAGGTTGTCAGGTCATTTTTAACTTATTTGCCATCGAAGGTTACAAGCATCATGAGATAGCGAAGCAGCTTGAGATCAGCGAAGGAACCTCCAAGTCCCAATACTCTCGCGCTAAATCGATCTTAATTCAAAAAATTATGAATCAAGAGCAGAGTAGGTATGGGGAGCTTTGAGGATTCAGTAAAAAAAGCGTTCGAAGGGAAGAAGGTAAAAGCCCCTGCTAGTGCTTGGCAGCAGGTGCAAAATGAATTGAATGCAGATTTCGTTCATCAATACCAACATCGTCAATCTCGCTACAAGTGGGTAGCTGTTGCAGCCATTCTTTTGGCCTTCATTTCTTTTGCATTTCAATACCAGCCGATCTATTCGGATGGGAAGTCAGATGCTGAAGGGTATACAGGAGCAACCTACAATGCATTATTGAGTGAAAAAACGGCGTTCCCGGGCATTTATGGTTATACCACTGGTACATTGTCAGCGACCTATCCACTTCGTGAAGTCTTAGTCATTGATCGGGGTGAAACAAATGACGGCGCGGCTCCGGAACAAATTGCTCCAGCTACAATGGGGGAACCTAATGTGCTTGACGACCAAAGGCTGGCGTCCCTGGATACCAGAGCGGAAGAAGCAGAAGTGATGCTTGAGATTTACCCATATCATCAAGGAGGTGCTTACGCGGTCGCAGCAGCTTCACAAAGAGAAGTCCTTAAGGAGGACAGACTATGGGCGGGAGTAGAAGCAGGAGCTGGTAATTTTAATTCTTCGTTAAGTACTACAAGTGCCTTTACCAATACGGTCAATCAGACGAATCTTGCATCCGCTCTTGGAAACGACGGATTTGTAAACCCCAGTACTGAAATTAACTCTGAAATCAGCGATGGGATTGCTACTTCGATAGGCTTAGATCTAGGCTTAAGGCTGGGTAGTCGCTGGACGTTTGAAACAGGAATCGCCTATACCAATGTTGATTCTCGGGGAGATGCTTCGATCAACGTGTTGGATGTGTATGCGGTGGATAATGCAGAGTTTTTTGGCTCACCTGCGGATACTGATCTTCCAGTTCTTTCCACCACTTCACGTCAGACGACTACGGAGGTCCAGGATAGTTATGATTACGATGTGGACCTAAGAAGTAGCGTTCGCTTCACCTCCGTTCCCTTGAAAGCTGGATACTTTATCATGGATCGAAAAATGTCACTCCGCCTGAATGTGGGCTTAGCTGCCAACTATTTCATAGGGAGTCAGGTGAGGGGCAGTGATAATGTGGTTGCCGGTTCAATCAATGACTCCTATAATTTGTGGTCGTTTGACGGCTTAGGCGGCGTTGAAATAGGCTACTCAATTTTTGATCGGTTTGATGTGACGCTCGAACCCAACTATCGTCAATCGATTACTCCAATTTCGGATGCGAACGCTTCCATGTCGAGGTTCCTGATTCAGACAGGCTTGAGATATAAGATCCAATAGCCTACATTCCTTTTGGACCGTTAGTATAATAGATGTAACCTTTTGGTGTTATATCAAGTAAATACACTGTCAACTAACTCAACACCATGCACTTAAGAAGAGGTCTGGCATTACTCCTGCTAGGGGGTCTCTCTAGAATCTATGCTCAGGAAGCACTACCCGAGACCAAATCCTACACGACGACTCGCCTTGAGGGGGAAATTACCATTGATGGCCGGCTTGACGATGACGCCTGGAACCTCGTGGAGTGGGGTGGCGACTTCGTTGGACACACCCCGGAATATAATGTCGATCCATCTCAGGAGACCCAGTTCAAAATACTTTACGATGCCAAGTTCTTGTATGTGGGAATCCGTGCATTTGATACCGAACCGGATAAGATAGTCAAGCGCATGTCCCGTAGAGATGGCTTTGATGGAGATTGGGTAGAGATTAATATTGACAGTTACAACGATAAGCGAACTGCCTTTTCTTTTACCTCTTCCGTGTCAGGTGTGAAGGGCGACGAGTTTATTTCGAATAATGGCGATAACTGGGATTCTACCTGGGACCCAATCTGGTACCTTCGCACAAGTGTAGATGAAAAAGGATGGATTGCTGAGCTAAAGATTCCATTGTCCCAACTTCGGTTTGCAAATCAGGAAGAGCATGTCTGGGGGATCCAGCTCACCCGAAGGTTTTTTAGAGAAGAAGAACGCTCTACCTGGCAACCTGTCGATCCAAATGCCCCGGGCTGGGTGCATTTGTTTGGTGAACTGAGAGGGATCAAGGGAATTAAGCCGCAGAAGCAGTTGGAGATTTTACCTTATGTCTTGGCTTCTGCACAGACCTACCCAAAAGAGGAAGATAACCCTTTTCGAGATACCGGTAGAGAATTTGATGGAAATGTAGGTGTTGATGCAAAGGTCGGATTGACTTCTGACATTACGTTGGATCTGACCATCAATCCTGATTTCGGACAGGTGGAAGCAGATCCTTCGCAGGTGAACCTGGGTGCGTTTGAGTTGTTTTTCAGAGAACAGCGTCCCTTCTTTTTGGAAGGAAATAATATTTTGGAATTCAGGACCAGTGGAGGAATTAATAACCTGTTTTATTCCAGAAGGATAGGTAGGAGACCTCAGGGTTCTCTTGAAGACAATGATATCGCGTACTCCGACGTTCCTGGTCAGACCAGGCTATTGGGGGCAGCAAAAGTGACAGGTAAAAATGCAAAAGGCTTTTCCTGGGGAGTGCTGGAGTCTGTCACTCGCAGGGAGTACGCAGATGTAGTTGATACGCTTGGTAATTTCAGGGAAGAACCTGTAGAACCGCTCACCAACTACTTCGCCTCCCGATTTCAGCAAGATTTACAAGGTGGCAAGACCGTTTTTGGCGCAGTTTTTACCAATGTGAATCGTTTCAATAATGAAGGAAACGCAATGGAATTGCTGCATGACAATGCACAAAGTATCGGGGTTGATCTGGATCATAACTTCAAAGACCGGAAGTATGGAGTTACCTTCAAGTTTTCCGGAAGTAGAGTGGAAGGCTCACCGGGTGCTATTTACCGAACACAGACGAGCTTTCAGCGGAGTTTCCAACGGACAGACAACAACTACAAAGAAGTGGATTCGACTCGTACTTCACTTTTAGGTACTGCAGGAACTGTATCTTTTGGTAAGAGAAGCGGAAATTGGCGTTGGGCAGTCGGTTCCAACTATCGATCGCCAGAACTTGAGTTGGATGACATAGGTTTCTTGCGTCAGACCGACATTGTAAATAACTGGCTGTGGAGTCAGTATCGTGTGAATAAAATCACCAAGCTATTCAGAAGCCAACGATACAACATCTACACGGAACAAAATATGGATTTCGGAGGTGTTACCATCAGTCGAAGTATCGACTTCAATGCGGGTGTTGAATTTAAGAATTTCTGGGGTTTCGAAAGTGGCTTCTTTGTGGAAGGAAATCAGGTCTCGAACGCAGACTTGCGCGGTGGACCCTCGATCATCTATCCAGGAGGAAAAAACTGGTGGTATTGGATCGGTACGAATAATCAAAAGAAATTTAGATTCTCCTTCAATAACTGGTTCTATTGGGGAGATTTGGACTATGCGAAAAGTTATGGTCTGAACTTCAACGTAACGATTCGTCCGATCGATGCGATGCGGATTTCGATCTCTCCAAGATTCTCTAGCAGGGTAAACGACCTGCAGTACATTACGGACCTGGACTTGGGTGACGAATCCAGGTACATCCTTGGTACGGTTTCCCAACGGACTTATAGCGCCTCCATTCGTTTAAATTACAATATCACTCCGGATCTTACTTTGGAGTTTTGGGGGCAACCTTTCATCGCAACAGGCTTGTACAGTGAGATCAAACGTGTCAGGGAGCCAAACTCTGAGAGTTATCTCAATAGGTTTAGTCAATTTACAGAAGAAGAACTATCCTTTGACACCGAAGATAATGTGTTTAGAGTTTCCGAGACTTCAAGAAATGATACCTATGAATTTGATAATCCGGACTTCAACGTTGTCGAGTTTCGATCAAATTTTGTTGTGAGATGGGAGTACATCCCCGGCTCAGTTTTATTTCTGGTATGGTCCAACAATGGGTCTGTTTTTGATCAGGATCGGGACAATGGATTCAATCGGCTTTCTTCACGATTTAGCGATCTTGAGGCGACTAATACTTTCTTGATCAAATACACTTACAGATTCATATTGTAATTGTGGATGTATCTACCTTTGGATAAACTTAAGTCAAAAGCATGTCCAAAGTCTTAATAATTGGTGCAGGGGGCGTAGGTCGCGTTACGGCATACAAGTGCGCTCAAAATTCAGATGTTTTTACTGAGATCGTTCTAGCTTCCCGAACTAAATCTAAATGCGATGATATAGCAGCAGCTGTATTTCGTGATCATCAGGTAACGATAGAGACTGATCAGGTGGATGCAGATGAAGTGGAACAGATTGTTGCGCTATTCAAAAAACATCAGCCAGTGATGGTCATCAATGTTGCTCTTCCCTACCAGGATTTGACCATTATGGATGCCTGCCTGGAGGTTGGGGTTCATTACCTTGATACTGCAAATTACGAGCCACCCGAAGAGGCAAAATTTGAGTACAAATGGCAGTGGGCCTATCAGGAGCGGTTTGAGAAAGCTGGTCTGCTGGCCGTTCTGGGTTGCGGTTTTGATCCGGGGGTGACAGGTGTATTTACTTCAAGAGCAGCAAAGCATTTTTTTGATGAGATCCACTACCTGGATATTGTAGACTGCAATGCCGGAGATCACGGGAAGGCATTTGCTACGAATTTCAATCCGGAAATAAACATCAGAGAAATTACACAAAATGGGAAATATTGGGAGAATGGCGACTGGGTAGAAACCAAACCTTTTGAATACAGAAAAGAGCTTTCATATCCTAATATAGGCATACGACCATCCTACTTATTATATCATGAAGAACTGGAGTCGCTGGTGAAGAACTACCCTTCGATCAAAAGGGCACGTTTCTGGATGACTTTTGGTGACGAATACCTAACGCATCTACGTGTGATCCAAAATATTGGAATGGCCTCCATTGATCCCATCAATTATGAGGGGAAGGAAATCATCCCACTGCAATTTTTGAAAGCAGTTTTACCAAACCCGGGTGAACTTGGAGAGAATTATGAAGGCGAGACCTCCATCGGATGTCGAATCAGCGGGGTGAAAAATGGTGAAGAGAAGACGTATACCATTTGGAACAATTGCAGTCATGCAGCAGCATTTGAAGAAACAGGCGCCCAAGGAGTTTCTTACACCACAGGAGTTCCCGCGATGGTAGGTGCCTATATGATGATGACAAACAAATGGTCTGCTTCCGGAGTATTCAATGTAGAAGAGTTTGACTCGGATCCTTTTTTGGAGAAACTGGCTACTTCAGGTTTACCTTGGCATGAGCAGCATGACGTAGATTTAGGAATGGATTAATATGAAGTTTTCACTAGCGCAAGTTCCTGAGTTTTACCAAGGATATATACGACAGGTTGGCGATACGGACTTAATTACATTATTGAAAGAAAGTGGTTCTGATGTGGTTGCGCTCTGCGAACATCTGACCGAGCCTCAGGCTCTTTACCGATATGCCGAAAATAAATGGAGCATCAAAGACTTGATTCAGCACCTGATTGATTCTGAACGAGTCTTTGTTTATCGCGCAATGCGGTTTGCCAGAAACGATCAAACCGAACTTTCCGGATTTGACCAAGATGATTACGTGCGAGAGGTGTTCGCTGATAAATTTTCCATGCAAGAGCTTGTTACTGCATTTAGCAATGTGCGTCAAACTACCATTGACCTATTTACCTCATTGAGTGAGTCCGAACTGCTTCGTGGAGGAAAGTCAAACGGTGTTGAAATGACGGTTGAAATGATTGGTTTCATCATCGGGGGTCATACCAGGCATCACCAGATGGTTATTAGGGAAAAGTATTTGTAATGGACGTTCCTTCACCTTGTTTTGTGCTGGATGAACAAAAGCTTGAGCAGAACCTGAAGCTCATTGATCACGTCCAAAAGAAAGCAGGCATAGACGTTATTCTGGCTTTCAAGGGTTTTTCCATGTGGAGCGCTTTTCCGCTACTGAAAAAATACATTCATGGAGCAACGGCAAGCTCACTCAACGAGGTCAAACTTTGTGTCGAGGAAATGGGTACAAAAGCGCATACCTATTGTGTCGCCTACAATCCTCACGAGTTTGAGGAGATTGTTTCGAACTCAAGTCATTTGACGTTCAACTCGCTAAGTCAATATCATCAATACGTCGATCAGGTTCCAGAGGAAGTGAGTATTGGACTTCGAGTGAACCCTGAGTGGTCCGATGTGTCGACAGACCTTTACAATCCTTCGAGCCCTGTCTCAAGACTCGGGATCACCTCTGAGCAACTAGTGGAATTACCTGAACGTGTAGAGGGCTTACATTTTCATGTGCTTTGTGAGTCTGATTCTTTTGCTCTTGAAAAAGTGATTGACGCTTTTGAAAGAAGATTTGGTGACTTTGGTTCAAAGCTGAAGTGGGTCAACATGGGGGGAGGACATTTGATGACTCAGGAAAACTACGACGTCGACCATTTGATAGAAATTTTAAGGAAGTTCAAGAGTAAGTATGATCTTGAGGTCATCCTTGAGCCTGGAAGTGCCTTTGCCTGGCAAACCGGGGATCTTCATACGACCATTCTGGACATCGTGGAAAATGGTGGCAAAAAGACAGCGATTTTCGATGGGTCATTTACCTGCCACATGCCGGATTGCCTGGAGATGCCATATCGTCCACAACTTGCGGAGGGTTCGGAGGTCCCAATGGAGGGCTGGCACCGCTATCGGCTAGGAGGAGTAAGTTGCCTGGCTGGTGACTTTTTGGATGATTATTGGTTTGAGCAACCCTTAAAAACGGGTGATTCGCTCGTTTTCAAAGATATGATTCACTATACCATGGTAAAGACCTCGACGTTTAATGGTGTCAATCATCCATCGATAGGGATTGCCAGATCTGATGGGCGATTTGAGTTAGTCAGATCATTTGGATACCTGGATTTTAAGCGCAGGTTATCATAATACTTATTTACTCAGGCTTGGTATCCAGCTCACCTCGCATAAAAAGATTGTATTCTTCACATGAAAGGTACCCCTCTCCGAGGGAATACGGGCACGTTTTGTAAACTTGATCAAACAACCCTGCTTGGATTACGACTCCACTACCATGGCAGACTGGGCAAAGCATCTTCTCCAGACCTCCACAATCATATTCTGCATTGTCAAGGTCGATTGAAACTTGCTTAGCCGCTTTTCTCTGGATTCGTAGGTATTCGTCTTCAGCGTATTGGAGGAATTGTATTGCTGGCTCGTAGTACCTTCCTTTTGTCCCCTTCAATTGGATGTACTTGTTTAGCCAATTGATGCTTTGTTTGTATTTGCCCAGGTGGTAGCTGTTTCTACCAAAAAGATATGCCATTTCAGAGGGTAGCTTTTCCATGTTTTGGAGAACAGTTTGAAACAGCAGCTCAGCACTGTCGTACTTGCCAGTTGCCATGAATTCTGCTCCTTTATCCATGCGTCGGAGGAGTTCTGATTCCCGTACGATCTGTCCAAAAGAACTGGCAGAAATTAAAAGCACACAAAAGAAAAGGGACTGTTTCATGGACATTCGATACCAACTAACGAAACGCAAATTAAATTGGTTTATTGATTTATGTATTTGTTAATTGATATCTTCATTAATACCTCATTCCAGATCTTGATATTATGATGAATTGTGACAATAATTTAACTTGCTCACGTTGAATCAATATGTGTATGAATAGACTATGGGTGTTTTTTGCTTTATGTATTATCTCTGGGCTGTGTTTTGCTCAGGATACAAGAACACCTGAACCTGTTAAGCCACCCAGGCCACAGTATCAATCACAGAAAAAACAAAAGAAAGGTCTCTTTGCATTTCTTAAAAAAGACAATCGAAAGAAAGAGCTTAAGACAGCTCAAGAGGAATCAATTGCCTTTCGCACCAGAGTAAGTCAAGCTTACCGGGAGAATACAAAAGAAGCAATTAAGGCTGAGAAGATAAAAATGAAAGAGGCCAGAAAGGGGGTGAGTTTTTATGGCCACAAGCGCCCTCCTAAGAAAAGACCGCCGGGCAAGCAAAAATTTTGTAAGGTTTGCAAAATCAAGCACTAGTTTAATTTGAAACGTCTGCGAAACTCAAGCACTTATGCGATAGAGGCTATTTGACCTGATTCGAACGCCGAAATATGTCTGGATACCACGCTTAATCGACTGCCTGAGAAACTCTGTGTTGGTGATACCGCTCGAAACCGCATGTCTAACTATTGGGCGCTGTATTTCTTTTATTAGAGAAAGTTGTTTTGTCCAATGCTGATACATCGCCTTCCAATCTGCGTCGTATACTTCCATGTGTGTCCTTCCATCCCATTGAAAGGTGAGCTGATTGTCCCCATAGTCAAATCGGTATACTGCTGCGAGCAAGTCGTATGCCTCTTCAACAAGATCTTTCGAGGTAAGTATTTTTCTCCTCAGTTCAAGTGTGAAATCGTCTTCCAAACCCATGGGGTTATGTTGCAGGTTGTATGCGTTCAGGATTTCTTGAAGCCACTGTTCAAGCAAGTTTTCTTTGGAGAAGGCTTGTACAGTTTTTAGTAGGTAATTTTTATCCTGAGAGAAGTATTTGTCTTCTACGTACACTCTGCAAAGATACGGAAAGAAGGCTTCAAAAGTTAAGAATTCACCAGGCATAAAAAAAGCGGTTCTAAGTGAACCGCTTTTTATTCATAATGCTTTGTGACTTACAAATTGAATGTAAATACCCAGGTACCAGAAATACCACTTGTTCTAGCTCCAGATTCAGTAACATCAAACTCTAATCTTAACTGCGTACCCGTGATTGTTGCATTCATATCGGTAGTAACACCGTTTTGAACTTTCGTAATCACAGTTCCAGAGTCATTTCCAAATGACCATGAACCATTCGCCCAAACATCGCTGAATCCGTCAGGAACATTTTGAACTGTGTAATTACCACCACTCAATGTACCAGTGAATGACAAACTGAAGCTATCCCAGATTCCATCAGGCGTACCACCATCGGTGGTTACTGTACTTGGTTGTGACCATCCACCTGAAACAGTAAGATTGTCTAACTCATCTTGTAATGGGTCTGGAGCTGGATCATCACCACCGCCACCGCAAGACATAAAAATAACTAAGGAAGCAAAAACTAAGGCAGCTAGTAAGTTTGATAATCTTTTCAT
>CAZQDI010000077.1:0-18177 GCA_964591785.1 uncultured Roseivirgaceae bacterium | reverse complement strand
ATTGAAAAGAGGAGCACATTTAAGGTCTTTAGCCGCTACAAATTTGAGACAATATATTACCCTTACTTAATTTGGGGAACTATTCAAATATCAATTCAAATTTTTCTTTCTAGTTACACAAATGCGACACGTGATATAACAGACTACCTGCTTTTGCTAGTTCACCCGAGAGCAATAGATCAGCTTTGGTACTTGTATGCATTGTTTAATACTTCAATACTCTTTTTCTTTCTTCATTCTACTTTAAAATTAAATGATCAAACCATACTCATTAGCTCGATAATCATATATGGCCTCTCCTACTATGTTAAAGAATACAGCTTATTCCACGATACTTTCTACTTTTTTATTTTCTTGACCCTCGGACATGTATTTAGAAAACTTTTAGTACAAACTGAAAGTCCAATGTACAAAAAAACAGTTTCCATTTTTTTGGGCCTATTGCCTTTCTTTATTGGTTCTCAAATCTACTGGCTTAAGAATCAGGACTTAAACATGTTCCTATTCGCTGTAATTGCTATCACAGGATCTACTTTTATTTTTGTTTTATCAATTCTACTGCAGAAGTTCAAACTCAACAGACTTTTTAGGGAAGTGGGTAAGCATTCATTACAAATCTATTTGATGCACCTCCTCATCGTATCAGCAGTAAGAATCATTATGGTAAATCTCTTACTGATTAAGATACCCGAAATCATTCTTTTGGTAGGTTGGTTTCTTGGGGTTGGGATTCCTATTGTTTTTTACAAAACCGTGGGCAAAAAGTACTTTTCCTTTCTTTTTAGACTTAGATCTCGCTTTGCTTAGGACTTCATGTCCTTTATCTCAACGTCGTTGATCACGGCTCCCATATTTTTTTCCCCTAAGCCTTCGATAAAATCTATTGAATCGTAATCCAATTGACCCAGAACTGATTTAGCCGAAAATACGGTTATTACTCCATCTACATAGCTTGATAACTCCCTGGATCCCGAATTTGTATTAAGAGCTGATCCTTCAAAAAAGATGTAATCGTATTTGTCTTTCAAATCCTCAATTAAGCTCTCTAGTGAATTACCTCTAATAATCTCAATCGGAGTGTATTCCCCACCCTTGCAGCCTATTATATCGACATAAGGAAGCACAGTATTCTTGGCAAACATCGCGATAAAGTTCTTGGATATCTCTGATTTTGATTCCTTCTTCTTCTCAAAAATTTTTTCCATTATCGGTAACCCATGAAGCGTCTTTGTCAGGGATGGATTGGCAAAATTTGTATCTATTACAAGAACTCTTAAAAGACTCTGATTCAAAGATGCAGCCAAAGCACTGATCAGTGAGGTCTTTCCTTCCCCCTCTTTAGTACTTGTGAACAAGATCACTTTTTTTCCACTATTAACTAATAGATATCTTATCTTTCTCAGTTGCTCACGAAAAACAGTTCTATTCGTATTCGATAGTACTGAAGAATCGAAAACATTAAAAAAATCTTTAGACCTCGTATGATTTTCCTCAAACAAAACTTCTTCTTTGGCACCGTCCGAATTACTAAGTTTTTCTCCATTTTTCCTTGCTGACAAACCAAACCTACTGAGATTTCTACTTACTAGATTGCCACTCCCTGAAGAGCCTATATCGTAGCCATTGGTATTAATATGGTTGAGCGATCCTATTAGTGGCATTTCAGTTTTATCGACAAACTTGGAGGCACTTCTAATAGAGATGTCAAGATACTCCAGCAGTACGATGACAAAAACAATTAAAATGAATGCACTAACACCGGAGATCCCAGATACAATTATCCTTTTTGAAGGCTCAGCCTTCGAAGCTGGTAACCCGAGCAGAATTTGGCTAATGCTACTTCCAGAAGCCATCGAAACATTCAATGCCAAATTATATTTCTCTTGCGCCTCTCTATAATCTTCGCTTGCAAGGTCAACTTCTCTCTCTAATGTGGCAATCCTGGCCTCCTTAGAAGCAAAGCCCCCCACATTGCTGCTTGTCGCTCTAATTGTCTGCTCCAAATCACTTATATTTTGATTTACGATTTGAAGATCAAGTTCAAGGTTTTCTTTTTCATCATTCAATGCATCTTGCGAATTACCCTCAGCACCAGCTGAAATAATTCTCAAATAACTACCTTGAATATTTCTAAGTATTTCAAGAGAATCTCTCAAAACCTCGCTCCTACCACCGAGATTTCGGTAGCGTTCGTTCATTTCATTGATCTTATTCCGAATCTCAACCACATCAGCATTTGTCACCCTGTTCCGATCATTTGAATCACTAAGCCTCCTATTGATATCTTGAAGTTGAAGCGTAATTGAAGTGTATTTCTTGCGTTCCTCCTGAAGATCAAGCTGTAGATCGGATACTCTTGAAATTTGATTTTCCTTTTCAAGTTCAAAATTTAGCATCCTATTTTGAGATTTATAGTATTGTAAAGCATCGGTTGCTTTGTCAAGCTCCTTTCTCTTTTCTGTTAATAATTTCGAAAAAGTCTCGACGGTACTAGAAGACTTGATACTAGTAATATTTGCATTAAATCGAATGAATTCCGAGCATAAGGTATTGACCATGTAGGCTGATAACAGTGGATCTTCGGTAAAGGCCTCAATTGATACATAATCAGTGTTGTTTACCCTCTTAATTGTTAACTTCTTTTTTACTTCATCATAGTCGTAGCCGTAGACTTCGAGAAGCTTTTGAGCGTCTCGCTCGTTTTCATTATAGGTATTCAACATTGCCATCGAGTCTAAATTCTTCTGGTACAACTGAACCATACTTTCCATGTCCAAATCATTTAGGAAGGCTCTGTCTTTTTCGTCTTCAACAACGACATTTGTAAAAACATCGTCTCCTTCAGACATCAAATCATGCAGGATAAGTCTGTATGATAACAATAAAAGCACTCTGGATGATTTCATTGTTTCAATAAGATTGCTGAATTTAACATCGGCCTCATATAAATTGAACCGCTCCGAGGTGACATTCACCTCTTGAGAAATTGTAAAGCCAGTAGATAATTGGGCAATGGATCTGTAAATCTGTTTGTAATCGGAGGTCAGAATAAAACTAATGATAATAACGGCCATGGGAATACCCACCAAAAACCACACTTTTCTCCAAAGTATCCTAAAAATAGTCACTAAGTCCATGACGTTCCTATTAAGTTAAATTTCTACTAACCAAAACATTCGCAATTTATAATATACTTGCTGAAAACTACGTATTCAAGGATTATAGGATTAGATCTGATTGTTGACATGAGAGGTACAAAAACCATAAGAATCTCACTTTTCGATTTTGATGGAACAATTACAAAGAGAGATACCCTTTTTGAAATTGCCAAGTTTTCAACTGGTTGGATGCAGTATTGTATCAATCTAATTGTTTTGCTACCTTATCTGTTTTTGGTGAAGTTCAAGCTTGTCACTAATCAAAGAGGAAAAGAGATCTTCCTTAGGAAGTTCTTTGGGGGTATTTCTAAAGAAGAATTCAATCAAAAGTGCATATCCTTCACAAAGGAAAGACTCCCCCAATTGATACGTCCAGGGGCTCAATCATGCATTAACGAACAATTAAAGGATGGCAACCGAGTTGTGATCGTTTCTGCTTCTCCATCCAACTGGATCGTACCCTGGGCAAATAAATACGGAATTGAAGTAATCTCAACCCGATTGTCTTTTCACAATGGCCGGTTGAGGGGCATTGAGGGAGTAAATTGTAATGGTCAGGAGAAGGTGAATCGAATTAAACAGGCGATCGATCTCCAGGCTTATGAAAAAGTAATTGCTTACGGAGATACCAAGGGTGATCTGCCAATGTTAGCTTTGGCGGACGAATCTCATTTCAAACCTTTCAGATAGATGGAGTTCATTTTTTGGCTTTTTTTATTTTCGGTTATTTACACCTATGTAGGGTATGGCTTTGCTCTCCGAGTATTGGTTGCGATAAGGGGTTCAAAAATCAATCCCAGGGTCTACGAAGATCACCCACTACCAAAGCTTACCCACATTATCGCAGCCTACAATGAGGAGGATTTTATCGAAGAAAAAATTGCAAATTCACTGGCGTTGGATTACCCCTCAGACAAGTATGATCTGTGGATTGTTACGGACGGATCTACGGATAAAACGGCGGAGTTGGTCAGCAAATATCCAAGAATTCGTTTGTTCCATCAGGACGAAAGAAATGGTAAAATTCATGCGGTGAATCGTGTCATGGAGCATGTCACAGCTCCTATCGTCGTGTATTCTGATGCAAATACGGAGCTAAACCCTGAAGCACTCCGAAGGATTGTTCGACACTACAATGACCCAAAAGTTGGGTGTGTTGCTGGCGAAAAACGAGTGAAGCAATCAGCAAAAGACTCATCAGCCTCCACCGAAGGATTTTACTGGAAGTATGAATCCTTCCTCAAAAAGTATGATTACCAACTTTACTCGGTGGTTGGTGCAGCGGGTGAGCTATTTTCTATTCGAACATCACTGTACTTCAGTGTGGACCCAAATACCCTTATCGAGGACTTCTACCTTTCTCTGAAGATTAACTCTCAAGGATATCGAACAGCTTACGAACCAGAGGCCTATGCGCTGGAAAGTAGTTCTGAGAACATTAAAGAAGAATCAAAACGAAAAGTAA
Source organism: uncultured Roseivirgaceae bacterium (assembly GCA_964591785.1). Lineage (GTDB taxonomy): Bacteria > Bacteroidota > Bacteroidia > Cytophagales > Cyclobacteriaceae > Ekhidna. The sequence continues at coordinate 13,554 of CAZQDI010000077.1, read as the reverse complement.
GGATTGCTGCGGGTGGATTTCAAGCGATGTGGAAATTGAATTTTTTACTTAACGTTTTTAGATACGGATGGCTGAGCTTTCAATATATCTCACATCGTGTGCTTCGTTGGGCTGTTTCTCCTTTCTTACTTCCAATTCTTTTGCTATTAAACTTCCTGCTGGCAACGAATTCCATTTTTTACGGAGCAATTCTAGTCTTGCAGGTAGGGTTCTACTTTGCGGCATTTCTTGGGTATCTTCTTCAAAAAGTGAAGATTAAAGTGAAGGCCTTGTTTATCCCCTTTTACTTCACCTTCATGAACGTATCTGTTTACCGAGGGCTGTTCAGATTTCTCATGGGAAATCAAAGTGTACTTTGGGAGCGAGCAGCCAGAAAAAAGTAAATGCAAAAAAAAGAGAGTCAAATACTTGACTCCCTAGTTTCTTTATTGGTTGTAGATCGGATACCAGGAATTATCCTTTGTTCTTGATATCTTGAACTTCAAGTCTGATTTCCTGAGCTAAGTTCTTAAGATCTTGCATTCCTTTTCTGACTCGGGTACCAGCTGCATTGTTTCCCTTATCATAAAATTTCTCAAAATCTCCCTCAAGAGAATCAACCATAGATTTTAGTTCTTCAAATCTTTTCATGTTATTACGGTAATTAAGGTTATCGTTATAATTTAAAGTGAGGGCAATATAGCCCAAATATGTTAATAATCAGTTCAAATGACGGTAATAATTAAGTTTTTGCAAGTAAAGCGCCTTCAACTCCGGCCTCCTTGTAAACTCCATCATCCAACTTACCCTTGATCGCTTCGAACGCATTCAGTGTAAGCTCTACATCATCAAGACTGTGCATCGCTGTCGGGATAATTCGCAAAATCACCATTCCTTTTGGCACCACCGGATACACCACCATAGAACAAAAGATATGGAAGTTTTCACGCAAGTCAATGACCATATTGCACGCCTCCAGTACATCCCCTTTCAATACAACAGGTGTCACTGGCGAGTTGGTAGTGCCTATGTTAAAGCCTCTTTTTTTAAACCCTCCTTGAATTGCATTTACAATCGTCCAAAGCTTTTCCCTTAGCTCAGGCATCGTTCGCAGCATCTCCAGCCTTTTCAACCCACCAATAACCAACGGCATCGGCAGGGATTTGGCGAAAATCTGAGATCTCACTTTGTACCGTAAATGATTAATGATGGCAGTTGGACCTGCTATGAAGGCTCCAATACTTGCCATGGACTTAGCAAATGTCGAAAAATAGACATCAATGGCATCTTGAACCCCACAGTATTCTCCTGTTCCGGCCCCTGTGTCACCCATGGTACCAAACCCATGCGCATCATCCACAAGTAACCTGAATTCGTATTTGTCTTTCAATGCAGCTATGCCAGCTAAATCTCCAGTATTGCCTGTCATTCCAAAAACGCCTTCTGTAATAACAAGAACTCCTCCACCCTGTTCTTCAGCAAGCTTTGTGGCCCGCTGCAGCTGCTTCTCACAACTCTCCATATCATTATGAGGGAATACATATCTTTTTCCAATGTGCATCCGAAGAGCATCGATAATGCAAGCATGGCACTCCGCATCGTACACCACTACATCTTTTCTATCCACTAAGGCATCAATTACCGACATAATACCCTGATAACCATAGTTTAAGAGCATTCCGGTTGGCTTCCCCACAAAATCAGCAAGCTCCTGCTCTAGCTGGTCATGATGGTCCGAGTTACCGGTCATCATTCGGGCACCCATGGGATACCCCAACCCCCAGTCTCTAGCGGCATCTGCGTCCACCTTCCGGATATCAGGATGATTGGCCAGTCCAAGGTAGTTATTTAAACTCCATGCCAGGACTTCTTTGCCTTTAAATTTCATTCTAGGTTGTATTTCTCCCTCGAGCTTTGGGAAGAAATAGTAGTTTACATCCTTGTCCAAAAATGAATATTGGCCAAGGGCTCCTTCGTCACTTAGTAATTTTTCGAATAAATCCATTAAACTGTTCTCGCTTTCAAAACAAGAGGCAAATTTAGTAGGAATATAGAACTTTCTAATAGCAAGGATTTCAATAAACTTGTGGTACAATAGAACAATGCCATGATAAACAAAATACTGGTAGCTAATCGAGGCGAAATCGCTATACGTGTCATGAGATCCGCGCGTGAAATGGGCATCCCCACCGTCGCTGTATATAGCGACGCCGATAAGCTGCTACCTCATGCATCTTATGCTGACGAAGCCATTCACATCGGACCCGCCGCAGCTTCCTCCTCCTATTTGGTGCAAGACCACATCATTGAAGCATGCAAGAAAACTGGAGCAGATGCCATCCATCCCGGATATGGCTTTCTGTCTGAGAATGCTTCTTTCGCCGAAAGAGCTGCAAAAGAAGGCATTACCTTTATCGGACCGAGTCCACACGCCATTCGTATCATGGGTGACAAATTAACCTCAAAACAGACGGTCAAATCCTTTGGCGTACCGCTGGTTCCCGGAATGGATGAACCCATTAACGATGTTGCGCTAGCAAAGCAGGTTGCTAATGAGATCGGCTACCCGGTCATGATTAAGGCAAGTGCCGGTGGTGGTGGTAAGGGAATGCGGATTGTTCACGATCCAAAAGATTTCGAAGAGCAGATGGATCGGGCAATGAGTGAAGCAAGAAATTCTTTTGGCAATGATGAAGTCTTCATCGAAAAATTCATTTCCTCACCAAAACACATCGAAGTTCAAGTTCTGGGTGATACCCATGGGAACATCATCCATTTGTTTGAGCGTGAGTGCAGCATTCAAAGGAGACACCAAAAAGTAATTGAGGAGGCTCCTTCCGCCTTGCTCACCCCTGAAAGAAGGAAAGAGATCGGAGAAGCAGCGGTCAATGTTGCAAAATCATGTGATTACTTCGGTGCAGGCACCGTTGAGTTTATTGCAGATGAGAATCTGGATTTTTATTTCCTTGAAATGAATACCCGGCTGCAGGTAGAGCATCCAGTTACGGAACTCATTACCGGAGTGGATTTGGTGAAGGAACAAATCAAGATTGCAAACGGCGAGCAAATGAGCATTAAACAGGATGAGCTTAGCATTCATGGTCATAGCTTGGAAGTTCGGGTATATGCTGAGGATCCCAAGAACAACTTTCTACCGGATACGGGTAAACTCTCAAAGTATGTCCGCCCGCAGGGTGCAGGCATCCGTGTAGACGACGGCTACGAAGAAGGGCTAGAGGTCTCAATCTACTACGATCCCATGATTGCCAAACTAATTACATACGGTAAGGATCGCAACGAAGCAATTGCCAGAATGAGAAGAGCAATTCATGAGTACCAGATCATTGGTGTAGAGACCACTTTGCCATTTTGTGATTATGTATTGCAACATCCAGAATTTTTAGATGGCAGCTTCACCACCAAGTTCGTTGAGTCCCATTTTGATGCTTCTGTTTTGAATAAGAAACTCTCAGAGGAAGAGTACATAGTAGCAGCACTGGTCGCCAATGAAGTCATTCAAAACAGCAAATCAGTTCCTAAAAGTACAAGTCCGACCACTTCATCAAAAGGACGATGGAAGGCAAGAGCAAACAACTAAATGGCAGAAATAAGACCCTTACGGGCTTGGAGGTATAGCCCAAAACTTCAGGAACGTCTTGAATCACTCGTTTCACCGCTTTTTGATGTAGTCTCAGAAAAGCAGCGACAACACCTGTATGAAGAACCGTACAATAGCATTCATCTTTCAGTTCCGAATGGTGATGATGCAAGCAGCATCGCATCCAGGAAGGTCATCGAATGGAAAAATGAGGGGATTATCCAACAAGATCAGCTTCCCTCACTCTACGTGTACTATCAGTACTTTACGCTTCCAGGCTCCGACAGGGAGCACATCAGAAAGGGCTTTATTGCAAATATGAGAATCTACGATTGGGATGAGAAAGTACTACTCCGCCACGAGAATACCATGCCGTTTTCCGTCCAGGATCGAATAGCTATTCTTGACAAGACCCAAATGAACGTCAGTCCTACCCATGGGCTATATACAGACCAGTCTCATGAGATCGAGAGGTACCTGGACCAGGCAATGACTAACCCACTCTACGAGACGGAAGATTATCAAGGAGTCAAAGAGGTATTTTCAGTCATTCACGACGCGAAGATCATCCAAAGAGTTATTGAAATCATCAAAGAGAAACAGATCATTCTTGCTGATGGACATCATCGGTACGAGGGTTCACTGCTATACAAAAAAGAACGAGCTGCAACGAATCCGAATCACAAAGGCACAGAAGGATACAACTACCATATGATGTACTTCACGAACACGGAATCGGATGATCTTAGAATACTTCCCACACATCGCCTCATTTCCGGATTAAAGAACTTTAGTGAAGCAGACCTCCTCTCCAGACTTGAAGAGTATTTCTTTATCAAGCCGATTGATGACGCCAGCAGCGTCAATGAAGTGATCCTCGGCAAACAGTGGGCCTTTGGTCTTCTTTTTGGTGACACTGCATATAAAGTCAGACTGAAGCCTGAGATGATTGATACCATCGAGTGGAAATTTCCAGCAGCGATCAATAGGCTTGACCTTACCGTGTTGCATTACTTCATTATTGAAAAGGGGCTTGGAATCGCAGGGAAAGATCAACGAGGAAGTCGATGCATTCACTTCGAACGGAACTTCGCTAAATGCTTACATTCCGTCATCAACCTTGAATCGCAATGTGCGATTATTACTAAGGACATATCTATAGAGACCGTCAAGGAAGTTTGCTATAGTGGATACACATTGCCACAGAAAAGCACCTACTTCTATCCAAAGGTGATTTGTGGTTTTTTGTTTGGATCAATTAAAGAAAATGAATTCAACTCCTTCTTTGATAAAGCTTTCGAATGAACTTATTCTAGCATCAGGTTCTCCAAGGCGTAAGATGCTACTGCAGGATTTAGGTCTGAACTTTAAAGTCAAGACAGTTTCATTTGATGAATCGTTTCCCGAGGATATGCCGACGGAAAAAGTCGCTGAATACCTAGCGACTGGAAAGAATGAAGCCAATCGTGAAAAGTGCAAAGATGAGATTGTACTCACTGCTGATACCGTGGTAGTATTTAACGATCGAATCCTTGGTAAACCTTCGACAGAAGGAGAAGCAATCTCAACCCTCAAGCTCCTATCAGGCAAAGTCCATCAGGTTACTACCGGAGTTTGCATAAGTTCCGGGGAAAAAAGAGTTTCGTTTTCCTCTACCACCAAAGTGAAGTTTCAGGAATTGACTGAAGATGAGATCATCGCCTACGTGAAAAACTTAAAACCGATGGATAAGGCGGGTAGCTATGCGATCCAAGAATGGATCGGCCTGATCGGCATTGAATGGATCGAAGGTTCCTATTTCAATGTAGTTGGTCTACCTGTTCACGATGTTTATCGGATTCTGAAAGAGGACTTTTCCTGAGATTCGACCGAATTGGTTATGTTTAACGGACAATTCAAGCATAGAAACCATGAAAAAGGGACTCATCGTTACACTTTTAACCCTGCTGATCTCACCAGCTTTTGCTCAAGAACTAACTGCAGAGTTTGATCATACCCTGAGTACTTATACAGATCAGCGGGATGGACAGGTTTACAATACCATTACATTTAAAAAGAAATTTGGAGATGCGGTCATTGAGAGAACCTGGTTTGCAGAAAATGCCCGTTTCAAAGTAGATGGCTCCTATTGCTATAAAGATACCGATGCATACTGCGAAAAGTTTGGACGACTATATAACTACGCAGCAGCCAACGAAGCCTGCCCGGATGGCTGGCATGTACCTACCATCGAAGAATGGAATTATCTTTTCTCTTTTTTTGGAGGACGACATGAAGCGGGCGCCCACCTCATCGAAGGTCAGGGCAGCGATATGCACATGCTCTACGGGGGGTTTGCAGAACCTGGCCATCGCTTCAAAGACATCACCATCAGTGGCAACTGGTGGGATAATGAACTAAAAGGTGACAAATCTGCCGGTATCATTACCATGATCAAGGGCTCTGGAGAGATTTATCATACTGTCATAGGAAACAGTCACAAACTGAGCTGCCGTTGTGTTAAGAAACACGACTAGTTTTCATTTCGTCATTTCTTTGGTATCCAGATGATACCACCCATTACCAGATTTTCAAAATCACTGCTTCTGACAACCTATTTTTAGAATCTTCTGAAAATAAGTTGATGTATTTTGATTTATGTATAAAATTCTGTGAATTTAGCTAAATACAGAATTTTCATGCAGCTGAAAAGTATATTTGCAATACAATATACCAAATTCCTAAATCAATGAATACCACCCGAAGAGAAGCACTGAAAACTGGACTTTTATCGATTGGAGGATTAACGCTACTCCCTCAAATCAGCCAGGCAGAGACCTGGAAAAGGCCTGTCAAAATCGACGCCTCCGGAAAAGCCTTGTACAGTCCGTTTTTCAAAGAATTTATTGATGAATCCCCGCTTGTCTTACCGGAAGAAATTCTTGCAAAGCTCAATGCGAATGAAAATCCCTACGGACCTTCCGCCAAAGCGGTTGAAGCTCATCAAAAGGGTGCAATGAAAGGGAATAGATATGCTTGGAAAGAACTTTTTGAGCTGATTGGCCTTATCGCCGAGAAAGAGGAAGTTAAGCCTGAGCAATTAATGATGGGTCCCGGATCTTCAGACATCCTTGAAAAAACCGGAATATTGCTATTTCTGGAGGGTGGTAATATCGTATCTGCCGACCCTTCATATATGTCAATGATCAACGTCGCCAAGTCCGTAGGTGCCGAATGGAAAGGCGTTCCTTTGAAGAAGGATTGGTCCCACGACCTCGATGCAATGGAGGCTGCCATTGATAGCGATACGAAATTGGTCTACATCTGCAACCCAAATAACCCGACCGGCTCAATCACTGACACCAACAAGCTCAAGGACTTTTGTGCTCGTGTATCTAAGAAAGTCCCTGTTTTTGTGGATGAAGCTTACCTCGATTTCCTGGACGATGCTGCATCTAAAAGTATGGTATCGCTAATCAGCGACGAAAATAATATCATCGTCGCACGAACTTTCTCAAAAATCCATGGAATGGCCGGCCTTAGAATTGGCTACATGGTTTCCAATGAAAAAACGGTCAAGAATTTCCAGCAGATCACAAGAGGAGGAATGGGCATCTCCTACCCTTCCGTCATGTCTGCCCTGGCCAGCATGAACGACACCGAATTTCTTGAGAAGTCGAAAAAACTGAATAACGAAACGCGTGAATACGTATGTGAGGAACTTGGCAAAATGGGATTCGATTTCATAAAGTCCTACACTTCTTTCGTCATTTTCCCTATAGCGCTGGAAGGCAAGGAATTCCTCAAAAAAATGAGGGATCAAAAAGTTGCGGTCCGCGCATTTGAAATCCAAAATAAGAACTGGTGTAGGGTAAGCATGGGAACCAAGGAGGAAATGGATGTTTTCTTGAAAGCACTCAAGACCGTAACAGCTTAAGTCGTATCTAAGTGGAGAAAACGCTTGGCTTACTCTTAATGATCGGACTTGGTGTTGTTCTACAGCGGCAAATTCACAACACCAATCAGCTCAAAGCTTTAAAAACCATCATTCTTTCGCTGGCACTTCCGGCAACCATATTCGTGGCGCTGTTGGGAGTTGACCTAGAACCGGGCTTACTGTACCTACCTCTCATTGGTTTAGGAATTAATGGGTTGTTACTTGCCGCGTTTGCATTACTAAATCCACTTTTCAAGGACATTAGCGCACCAAAGAGAAGGACACTCCTGATGTTACTTCCCTCACTTGCCCCAGGCCTTTCCTGTTTTCCGTTTATTGCTGAATACCTCGGTGAAGGGCCTCTCGCCTACGCGGCTTTGATGGATGTTGGCAACAAATTCTTCGTCTTGATTCTCTTGTACTTACTGGCAATGAGATGGTATTTTCAGATCAATGGGTCGACTAAAAACTCAAAATCTGATGATTTGCGAAAGATGGTGATGAAAATGTTGAGTGAGCCAATCAATCTCATCATGATCGCCGCACTAATTCTACTGAGTCTCGGGGTCAACCTATCGGAGTTACCACCTCTGATTTCTTCAACGTTTCTCCGGCTTAGCGGAATCATGGCTCCGTTGATTCTATTATTTATCGGCCTGGCTGTTAAAGTCAAAGGCCATCAAATCACCACAATTTTACGTTTGCTGTCTATCCGTTCAGGGTTGCTATTCTTGGCTAGCGCCTTGATAATAGTTTTGTTTCCAAAGCTTTCAAGCACGATAATGCTGCTTGCGGTCGTGTTTCCACAAAGCTCTTGTAGTTTCTGGCCTTTTGCGCACATAAGTCTGATTGATGGTCAGGAAAACAATCAGCGAAAAACCTTCGATTTGGGTTTTGCATTGGCACTTTTGGCTTTCTCACTCCCCTTTTCAAGTATTTTTATTATGGGAATCCTTTCCTTTCCCACAATAGGCATCAACCCGACGATTCTAAGTTCAATTGGAATTTCTTTAATTAGCATTTCTCTACTGCCATCACTGATAGGAATGATGAAAAAATCGTTCATTAAAGGTCATAGCGGCATGAGTGAACCCGACGGTCAGTATATCTGATCAGCTGAATTGATTGAGTATTGCTTCTATCTCCTGAACTTCCTCAAACCTATCCAGGGCTCTAAGTGCCTCAATTTTGCCTTTAAGTCCTTTGGTCCTGTTAGTTCTACGCTCAACTGATACTTCAAATTGATTCAATGCCTCTTCATAGCGATCTTGTAGCATCAGCCACTCTCCATACATTTCAAAGGAAGGATATGCGATGAATGGTGGCCCGGGATCGTATCCAGATTCCAACTCGAGTAGGGTTGCCGACTTCAGTTCCCTGTCGACTACTTCGCCTTCGTCAGACAACATAGCAACAAGCGCATTCATTTGATGGATCACAACTTTTGTCTTATTGATCGCTGTCGGGGTTGGCGCATATCGGGTCGGACCTGCGCTGCAAAGTGCGATTCCATTCTCTCCGACAATCAGTTCAGCTGCAGCTATTACTTGCTTTAAAGAAACAATTTCAGCTTGAATAGCTTCCACATCCCCTGCATCGAAAGCCAGCAGGCTTTTGCTAAAATGCATTGCGGACTTTGAATCCAAGCCTAAGCCATTGTAGTCGACCAATTGAAACTCCAGCTCCTCAGGCCAATATCCAGACTCAATTCTTTGCTGATTTTGCATATTAATTAGGTAGCTATCCGAACCTTCACCCGCCTGATAGTAGTCGATCATTTCTTTGAGCAAATCTGCGGCCTTCTCATAATTGCCTTGTTGTAAATATCCATAGTGCAACCAAGCCATCGAGTGGTAGCCTCGTTTACTTCCGTGTAGTTTCTTTTCCTCAACCCGCTGGAGGCTGGCGGCATAGGAATCCTGATTGGAGGTGACCACCTCATTCCACATCCCTAATGCAACGTAAATGTGAGAAGGCATATGCAAAGCATGCGCAGCGTCAGGAGCGACTTTGGCATACGCATTGGCGGCATCAATGGCAAAACCGGCATAGTCCGGATCATCATTTGCATGGATCATATAGTGCAAAGCCCCCGGGTGCGTAGGATTCTCTTCAATAATTCCTGCAGCCACCTTTGAAGATAACTTCAGGTTAGCCTCGCTATCATAATCAGCCCACATGAGACCCAAAGAATAGAAAGCTGCAACTTCAAGATTTCCAGGATACTCCTCATAGAGTGTTTTCATATGCCGGACATACGATTCATTTCTCTCTTTCAGTTCCCCTTTACCATAAAGGATTTCGACCGCCTCCCAAAAGCTGGCCTCCAGACTGGTGACCTCGGTGGTCTCATCCCTGGACTGCTCCCACTCCTGTATGACAGCCCTGCCGGCCGCCACGTCTTGAAGTCCCCACAGCGCTTTATAATGAGTCATGGCCAACCCCCAATACACCATGATCTCTTGATCATCTGCCAACTGCGCCTTTTTAAATGCTTCATTCGCATCTGCGTATTCAAAACTATGAAGGAGCAAAAGCCCCTCATCAAAATATCCTTTCGCCTCCTCTGAGATTGAAAAGGCATGATCGATGGTCCCTAAGTGCGTTGGATCCTGTTCGGTAGTGCCATGCTGGTTGGAACAACTCAGGAGGATCAAGATGAGGAGGAAACAGCCATATCGGATCATAGAAAATCTACTTTGAATTTAACATAGTAAGATAAAATGATTTCACAGATTTTGTTCATTTAAGTAAGAACGACATTCTACTTTTCAATGAACACCGGTAGTGGAAAATCGTTAGATTACCGAGGATCATTGATTGAGAAATGCTAAGGAACCTAAAACCCAAAACGGTCTTTTTAATTGACGGCATTGGCGCGCTGGTTTCGAGTCTCTCTCTAGGAATCTTACTGGTTCAATTCCATGAATACGTTGGGATGCCAATACCTGTGCTTTACCTCCTGGCAGGAATAGCAGGTACATTGATGTGTTTTTCGCTGTTTTGTCACTTTTCTTCGCTTTCAAAAAGTGTTAAGCTTCTCCGATTCATCGGTCTGTTAAACCTGGGATATTCGGCCTTAACCCTCTCCTTGTTGATCCTGTATTTTCATCACCTGGAATCTCTTGGCACCGCTTACTTCATCTCAGAAGTACTTGTGATTTGGGGGTTGGTGGCGCTGGAATTTAGAACTTCTCACTAAGGCAGAAGAGGTATTCCATTGTTTTGGAAGGAAAGACTCTACTACAAAATAATGCTACGAAAAACCATCTTCCTGCTCCTATTCATATTTTCCAATTTATTAAAGGCTCAAAGTGAAACGATAAGTGTCTCGCCTGCTTTTATTTCGATTATTGTTGAAGACCTCAAAACATCGAAACGATGGTACCGCGAAATGTTCAATCATGAAATCGGAACTGAGTTTAGTTCCGAAGAACGAGACTTCAAGATCTGCAACCTAAAAGGCAAAGATTTCCAGCTTGAACTCATTGAAATGGATCAGGCCTTGAGTCGCTAGAACTTGTGGAGCATTCATCTTCCAAGATAAGCTTTTTGGGATTTTTCAAAACAGGTTTTATAGTATCAGACTTTGATCAATGGACAGAGCATCTGAAAGCCTTGGACACGAAGTTTCATGGAGGCTTATATCGGATCTGACCTCTGGTAAACGGATAATCATGGTGTTGGATCCTGACGGAAATCGAATACAATTTTTTGAGGGAGAGTAATTGACTGCAATCGAAATTTGGTTTCATTTGAGTTCTAATAGAATACTACTGCAGCAATCATGAATCGAATCGCTATTTTCTGCGGATCCAAAACGGGGAACAATCCAGCTTTTACGAACGCAGCAAAGGAAATCGGGAAGGAAATCGCAAAAAGAAAAATTGAACTTGTGTATGGTGGAGCCGGCGTGGGACTTATGGGCCATGTGGCAAACAGCGCACTCGAGCATGACGGCAAAGTGATTGGCGTCATCCCGGAAAAGCTCTATGAGTTAGAAGTGGCCCACATGGGGCTCACAAAACTCTATCGGGTCAAAACTATGCATGAACGCAAAGCATTAATGGCTGATCTTTCCGATGCCTTTATTGCGCTTCCAGGAGGCATTGGAACGATGGAGGAGATTATGGAGGTCATGACCTGGGCCCAAATTGGGTACCATTCGAAGTCGTGTGCATTTCTAAATATTCACGGCTATTATGATGAATTACTGCAGTTTTTCACTACAATGGAGAAAAGTGATTTTCTATATGGTACGATCTCAGAACATTTCGTTTTTGAATCCAATGTGCATACACTGCTGGATCGGGTAATTGACTGATTTACTGTGTTCAGCCTACTTATTTGGCGTTTGACTCCAGTTCACCTATAACTTACCCACAAGTTTTCCGAAGTTTGTTCAATGAATTTTTTCTCTGAGCTTTCTGCAAGAAACTACCCCCTTTTTGTCTTCGGGGGCCTTAGTCTGATAGGTGCAATCGTCATGATGATTCTTTCATGGACAAGCACCACACAAGTACTTGGCATCAATGCATTCATTAAACCCTTCAAATTTTTCTTATCCACGACCATATTCGTGTGGTCCATGGGCTGGTACCTTCACTACCTGGATAGTCCTTTGACCGTAATTTCCTATCAATGGACTGTGATCATTACTCTCTCCTTCGAGCTTATTTGGATCACGTTCAAAGCCTGGAACGGTGAACTATCTCATTTCAATGGTTCTACCTCCTTCAATGCTTTGATGTTCAGTATCATGGGTCTCGCCATCAGCATTATGACGCTTTACACCTTATACATCGGAATACTATTTTTTCAATCACCGATCGACTTATCCCCCTCCTATTTGTGGGGCATTAGGTTGGGGATTCTCTGCTTTGTCATCTTCGCCTTCCAGGGCGGGTTGATGGGAGCTCAACTTTCACACACGGTCGGTGCACCCGATGGAGGTCCCGGTCTTCCTCTGGTTAACTGGAGCACGCAGTGGGGAGATCTTCGAATCGCACACTTTGTAGGTATGCACGCTCTTCAAATCCTACCGATCTTAGGATTCTATGCATTCGGTTCAGCTCGGAGCATCATTGTTTTCTCTGTGATCTACTTTGGAATATGCATGGCCGTATTCATTCAGGCGATGATGAAAACACCATTGATTCGAATGTAATCGAAACTTTCAACTGTACTGAGAGTTAACATCTCATGAGTAAAAATTATGTAGTTGTTGGCGGCAGCTCAGGAATTGGTCTGGAGCTCACCAAGCTCCTGGCCGGTGCCGGAAATGAAGTACTTGTTCTTTCAAGAACCAATGAAAAGATCCAGTCAATACAAGGAGTCAGACACCTTGAGTATGATGTCACATCAGATGAAATACCTGCCATTGACTTCGAATCAATATCTGGGTTCGCTTATTGTCCCGGCACCATCAATCTCAAGCCATTTCATGGACTGAAACCCGAACATTTTCTACACGACTTCCATGTGAATGTGGTGGGTGGCATCAAAGTCCTGCAATCAATTCTCAAAAAATTAAAGCAAAGCGATCAAGCGGCGATCGTTTTTTTTAGCACAGTGGCTGTAGCTCAAGGCATGCCTTATCACTCCTCAATTGCCGCTAGTAAAGGAGCAATCGAAGGACTTACACGATCCCTTGCTGCAGAACTTTCACCAACAATTCGGGTGAATTGCATAGCTCCTTCCGTGACAGATACTCCCTTAGCAAGCAGAATCCTGTCTTCCGAGGAGAAAAAAGAGCTCTCAGGAAAGAGACATGCACTTGGACGTGTCGGTACTCCGGAGGAAGTAGCTCGCCTTGCTAGCTTTCTCCTGTCTGAGGACTCCTCCTGGATGACTGGCCAGATCATTGGAATGGATGGAGGAATGTCAGTAGTTCGACCCATCTAGTCCGTGAGGGTTCTGCTCACAGGATCTACTGGTTATATCGGCAGACGGTTGCTCCCCTACCTAGTCGAAGAAGGACATCAGGTCGTATGCCCTGTCAGAGATAAAAGGCGATTCGACTTTGAAGATTTCAATGCTGAGTTTCTGGCTCAGGTAGAAG
>CAZQDI010000076.1:8320-18265 GCA_964591785.1 uncultured Roseivirgaceae bacterium | reverse complement strand
CCTCTGCAGGTCAGGAACATGGGTACGTCATTGAGTTTCAGTTCATAACCACATGTCTGGGTCCCTTTTTCAGTGAAGATGGGTTCGCTATCAGGAGCGTGGGTATCATAGATTTCGAACTGTATTTCCCATGTTCCGGTCAGAAAATCAAGCTTCTGAACGGTAGGGAGTGATTTCACCTGCTGAGCGATTACATATCCATTGCTAAGAACGAATAGCAAGAAAACTATTTTTTTCATGGTTTTTTGAAAGCAAGAATGAACTGCTTCCATAAAAAAACCTTGCGATTTAATTAATGAATCACTTCAATTAATAAATCAGAAGAAGAGCTAGTGTTCGGTCGCGCTGTTAAGTAGTCGCTTTCGGTATTCTGATGGAGAAAAGGAAGCATTCTTTTTAAATGCAGTGTTGAAGGAGGAGAGTGAATTAAAGCCGGATTCATACGCGATATGGGCAATTTTTAGATGTTGCGATTGCTGATCGCCAAGTAAGTTTTTGGCATTTCGAATGCGATAGGCGTTGGTGTAGTCTGTAAAGCTTTGGTTCATGTTTTCACTGAAAAATCGGGAAAGCAGGTGTTTAGGAATCGACGTAAGCTCAGAGAGTTTGCCCAGGCTGAATTCACTGCTCAGGTAGGGCTTTTGAGTTTCCATTACGAGGTTTACTTTACTTCGATGGTGTGCGATCTGATCCTTTGAAAGCCGAATGTTCTTATATTTCCTTTTATCGCCGAGCGGGGTAAAAATCTCATGATTGGTAAACAGGATAAAGCTGATAGAATAGATGGTGATGGAGTAAAGAACCGGACCGGAGATGTACGAATTTATTCCAAAGATGAAATTGGTAAAATAACTCAGGCAGAAGATGGTCACCACGATGTAGAGGTTTCGATACCATGGAAAGTAGATTCTCTTTTCGCTGTGGATCTTCCAGAGCAGTATCGCGCAAACAAGTAAGCAAGCCAGAGTAAAATAGAGTAGACCCTGGTAACCGCCCCTGTACCAGAAGGAACTTAGGGTCAAGAATGGACTGAGGGCAAGCAAAGAAACAGGGATGAGAAGGATTGCAACATTATGCCATATTTTCAATGCCAGGGTTGACTTCTTGAAAAAATACAGAATCAAAAAGGACCCAATAAAGCCATGGCTCGCAAATCCGATATTCAGGAAGAGGATTGACTCGTACGCGAAGAAATACCACCCAATTGACTTCACAAGTCGGATGGAAATCACCAGCAGTAATAAACCCAGCAGTAGTCGTTCTGTTCGCGCGATCTTCTTGAATGAAAAGATGTAAATAGATAAGAATAAGGTCTGAATAACCCCGGCTGAGGATAAAATGAGTGTCACAAGCGAATCGTCCATTCTGCGATTAAAGCATGTATTAATTAAATAACCTATCTGATTAATTAATACGGAAGGCATTGGAAATGAGGTTTCGTAACTAGAGCAAACAGTTACGAAAATGCGAATGTTGAAGCAGGTATTGAATGTCGAGGATGGAGAATGGAAGCAATCCACAGGTTCTTTTTTCTATTTCTTTTTTCTGATGAGTAGCTATTTCATCCTTAGGCCAGTGCGAGATGAAATGGGCATTCAGGCGGGAATAGAAAACATGCATTGGCTATTTACTGGGACGTTCCTGGTAATGGTAGTACTGGTACCAGTATTTGGCCTACTTCTGAAAAAAATTGCCCGAATAAATTTGGTGCCAGGCATTTTCCTGTTTTTCACGCTGAACATAATTGTTTTCTACTTCACATTTCAGTGGCTTGATGCTCAATTGGTTGCTACTGTTTTTTTTATTTGGCTGAGTGTCTTCAACTTGTTTGTAATCTCAGTTTTTTGGAGTTTTAGTTCGGATTTATTCAGCGTTGAACAAGCCAAACGCCTGTATGGGCCTATTGCTGCAGGTGGAAGTTTGGGTGCTATCGTGGGGCCCTCATTGACTTCTTTTTTGGCTGAAAAAATCGGAATACTCAACCTTATCCTGGTGTCTGCATTACTTTTATTTGTAGCGACGTTCCTGGTACATCTTACCCTCAGACTGAATCCTAAGGATAAAATGAATCAATTTTCGATGCCCATGAACGGGTCGGTTTGGGCAGGTCTGATGCTCCTCAGAAAATCGCCGCCACTCCAATTGATCTCAGTTTTCATAGTGCTATTTACTTCTATTTCCACCTTTCTGTATTTCCAGCAAGGGCACATTATTACTGACAGCAACCTTACCTCTATCGCGCGAACTCGATACTTTGGACTGAGAGACCTAATGGTGAATTCCTTGACACTCATCCTGCAGTTCTTTTTAACCACCCGAATCATTAGGAAGTGGGGATTGACACTTACGTTGTCCATCGTTCCATTGGCATCATGCGCAGGTTTCTTTTTCCTTGGGCTACATCCATCCCTCTATGTGCTGCTGGCATTTCAGGTCATCTATCGTGCCTTAAATTTCGCATTGCAACGCCCATCAAGGGAGATCTTATTTGCCTCATTAACATCAGAGGAACGATACAAGTCAAAAAACTTCATTGATACAGCGATCTACCGGGGTGGGGATGCTTTGAGCGGTTGGGTTTTCGCTGGGCTGGCCGTGATCGTTTCTTCGATGCCCATTATTTCCTTCATTGCCATTCCCATTGCCATGATTTGGACGTTTACAGGATTTCGGCTAGGAAGGGTATTTTATACTATACAGAATAAAAAATCATATGAAAGAACTGAACTTATTATCAAGGCGGAAGGCACTTGAAAAAATTGGAATCGGGCTTGGTAGCCTGGCGCTCCCACAATTTGCATTTTGCCAGGGTCCGGGAATGAGAAAACGAGTCATACCATCCAGTGGGGAAAGCCTGGGAGTGGTGGGGCTTGGCACCTGGCAGACATTCGATGTTGGGAACAACGAAACGTCAAGGTCACCACTTAAGGGAGTATTGAAAACACTAACCGATGCAGGGGGTAGTGTTATCGACTCTTCTCCCATGTACGGGAGTTCGGAACAAGTGGTTGGTGATCTTTCCCAGGAACTGGGGATGCAGCAAAAACTCTTTTATGCGACAAAAGTATGGACGACAGGTCAGGACCATGGCATCTCCCAAATGAAGCGTTCAATGACGAAAATGCAGCGACCTGTGATGGACTTGATGCAAATACATAACCTGCAAGATTGGAAAACTCATCTCAAGACCCTTTACAGATGGAAGGAGCAAGGACGGGTCCGATACATTGGCATAACGCATTACCTTAATAGTGCTCATGCGGAAATGGCGCAGATCGTGCGATCTGAGCACCTCGACTTTATTCAAGTGAACTATTCCTTGCTAGAGAGAAACGTGGAGAGAACGTTGCTAAATGTGGCGTTAGAAAACAATGTGGGTGTCATCATTAATCGACCTTACGCTGGAGGGGCCTTGTTCAGAAAGACAAAAGGACAACAACTTCCGAACTGGACCGCAGAATTTGAGTGTAACTCCTGGGGGCAATTTTTCCTCAAGTACTTACTTGGGGATCCGGCAGTGACGTGTGTCATTCCTGGGACCTCCAAGGTACATCACATGCAAGACAACGTGGGTGCTGGATTTGGGAATCTGCCAGGAGAATCTCAGCGAGAGAAAATGCGAAGACTAATCGACGCACTATGAGATTCTTGAATGGCCTACTTTGCTTTCTTATCCTGGGAAATTGTTTTTCCTCTTTTGGTCAAACCCCCAAGGCAACGAATGACTTACAGTTTCTTCTAGGCGACTGGAAGGTCACACGGACCTACGGTCCAGACTCTGATTTGGAACGTACCTATCTCGGTACGCTTTCTTGCGTTTGGGACCTTGATAGTACCTTCATAGCATGTACCTATGTTCTTGAAAGACCAGGAAAGAAAAAAGGAATGGATCGCGTGTATTTCAATTACAATGGCATCTATGACCAGTATGAAAGCACGTGGATGAGTTCTACTTGGCCTATAAAAGCTACCTCGAGCGGAGATTTAACCAAAGGGACCGAAAAGTGGACCCTTTCCACACGTGCTGAGTTTTTGATACAGAATGGAGTTACTGAGTTTGTGAAAACCGATTGGCAGATCTTTAGTCTCGGAGGTGCTTTTAAGATTTCTAGAGAAACCTTCATCAGAACAAGCAATGATCCGGATGGCTACTGGCATCACCACATGAATGAATCGCTGATCCACTCAGAACCTAACGCTGAATAATCGCTGTAGCTTCAATTTCTATCAACATGGCCGGATCAATTAGATTTGATACTTCGACCATCGTGGTGGCCGGTTTGATGTGAGCGAAAAACTCTCCATGCGCTTTTCCATACTCCTCCCAAAGGGAAATGTCTGTAACAAACATGCGTGTCCTGACCACGTCTTCCAGCTTTGCTCCTGCCTTTGACAGTGCCTCTGTGATGATTTCAAGACACAGCTTTGCTTGCTCGTACCCATTGGCACCCACTACTTTACTGTCTTTGACCGGTGCGGTACCGGATACTTCTATGACGTTGCCGATTTTCACTGCGCGGGAGTAACCAACCATGTCTTCCCATGGAGCACCGGATGAAATATTTTTTCTCATGCGTTAAAAATAAAAAAGTCCGGTGCAAGCCGGACTTTAATGTTCGATATCGAATATCCTTACTGTTTGTGTACGTGAACATCCATTTGCGGGAATGGAATGTTGAGTCCTACTTCATTGAATTTGTTGTAAACATTTTCGTTCATATCGAAGAATACACCCCAATAATCAGCCCCTTTTACCCAAACTCTTACGACAAAGTTTACCGAACTATCTGCCAGTGCAGAAACGGCGACAAACGGTGCTGGATCTTTGAGAATTCGCTCATCTGCATTGATTAGCTCCATGAGGGTTTCACGTGTTTTTTCAGTGCTATCGCCGTATCCTACTCCAAAGGTGAAGTCCACACGTCTGGTTTCTTCCGCAGAGAAGTTGGTCGTAATCGAATTGGCAGCTTGTCCATTAGGAACAATGATGACCTTGTTGTCGGGGGTCTTCAGAAAGGTGTTGAAAATCTGAATCGAATCAACAGTTCCTGAT
The DNA here is from genome assembly GCA_964591785.1 of uncultured Roseivirgaceae bacterium. Classification (GTDB taxonomy): domain Bacteria; phylum Bacteroidota; class Bacteroidia; order Cytophagales; family Cyclobacteriaceae; genus Ekhidna. The sequence continues at coordinate 13,212 of CAZQDI010000076.1, read as the reverse complement.
TCTCCTGATACCGTGACGAAGTCACCTACTTTGAAAGGCTTAAGGAGTAGAATAATTACACCACCGGCAAAGTTCTGAAGCGTTCCTTGTAAGGCTAAACCAACTGCGAGACCCGCGGCCCCCAGTACAGCTACAAAGCTTGTTGCCTGAATGCCCACCATGCCGATGACGGATATCAGCAGCATCACTTTTAGAATGGCATTGATAAGAGACTTAATAAACGGCTTTAGGGAAGGATCAACGTTTCTTTTGTCCATTCCTTTCCCTATGGATCTTGTAATGATTCCAATGATCCACAATCCAATGATGAGGGTGAGCAGGGCGGTAACAATTTTTGGACCCCACACCCAAATTAGGTCAATGAGCTGTTGTGAATACTCATTTGCGTTACTGGCAATTTCTTCCATGTGTCGATTAAGGTTTATAGATTAACAATGGTGTGAAGATAATACAACTCGCGGTTGGATGGATTATAGAATGGCTAAGTATTACTCCTTGAAGAAGAAAGTTGAAAAAACCTATTTTTGTCGAATTCCCTTAAAGATTAACTAAACCTAAATGAGCGAATTAAATAATTTCCTTTCCTTAATTGACAGTTACATCGGTAGTTCCTGGTGGTTTCCCTATGCCCTATTAGGCACAGGGCTCTTTTTTACCATCTATCTCGGGTTTCCACAGATACGATATTTCCGGTTTGCCTTCAAGGTGGTGAAAGGGAAATTTGATAAATCGGAAGACGAGGGTGACACGTCCCATTTTCAGGCGTTGACCACCGCACTTTCGGGAACTGTGGGTACTGGCAACATTGCAGGAGTGGCACTGGCAGTTCACATCGGTGGTCCTGCAGCCTTGTTTTGGATGTTGATGACCGCGGCGGTGGGTATGTGCACCAAGTTTGTGGAGGTAACGCTTTCTCACAAATACCGTGAAAAGGCGGAGGATGGCACCATGGCAGGTGGTCCAATGTATTACATGAAGAACAAGCTCAACTGGAAATGGATGGGAATCATTTTCGCCATCGCAACCGTATTGTCTTCATTTGGTACAGGTAGTTTACCTCAGATCAACAGCATCGCTGATACCATGAATGCTGTGTTTGGAATCAATGAAATGTTGGTGGGCGGTGTATTAGCTGTTTTATTAGGATTCGTCATCATTGGAGGAATAAAGCGAATTGCAGCGGTCACGGAAAAATTGGTGCCAGCCATGGCGATACTCTATTTCATCGGTGCATTTGCTGTCATCTTCAGCAATCTTGGTAACATCATCCCCTCGTTTATTTCCATTTTCGCTGAGGTGTTTAGCGGTTCAGCAGCCACCGGTGGGTTTCTTGGTGGCACCATTGCATTAGCCTTCAATAAAGGGGTCGGGAGAGGATTGTTTTCTAATGAAGCAGGTCAGGGATCTGCACCGATCGCGCACGCTTCCGCGAAAGGTCACGAGCCAGTTTCGGAAGGCTTTGTTGCCATTCTGGAACCATTTATTGATACCATAGTGATCTGTACGATTACCGGACTAGTACTGCTGTCTTCCGGAGTTTGGAATGAGAAACATCAAACGGATTTTGATTACACCGACATCTATTTGATGGAGAATACGCTAGACGTTGAGTCCAGAGAAGGTGGATTGGCCATAATTGATCACGTAGAGCAAAAGACCTCTGACAAGTTGCTTAATGGCACCATTGAGATCGTGAACGGAGCAGTGACTTCGGATATACTATTTATCCATGCCCGATCCATAGCGGAAGATGTTTTGGTTGAACAAAATGGCACACCTTACAATGGTACTATTAATGTGACTGATGGGAAACCTACAGGCGATTTTGTCTTTTCCGGGAAGTCATTGGTGCACAGTGCTCCGCTCACTACCATTGCGTTTACCAAAGGCTTCTTAGGTGAATCAGGGAAGTACATTGTGGTATTTGGCATTTTGCTGTTTGCTTTTAGCACTGCCATATCATGGTCTTACTATGGGGATCGAGCAATGACCTTTATTTGGGGAAGTAAATCTGTGGTGTATTATCGAATTGTCTACGTGATTGGATTCTTCTTAGCGGCCTTTACCGATACGACGATTATTTGGACACTTTCTGGGATCACTATAGCTGTCATGACGCTGCCCAACCTGATCGGGATTTTAGCGCTCAGGAAAGATATGAAACAGACGGTACAAGAATTCTGGAAAGGCTTCAAAGAGGAATGGCCAGATGAAAAAACTCCACACTAAAAGATTGCCCCGAAAGGGGCTTTTTTATTTTTTGTTTTTCTTTTTTGAAGCCTTTGCTTCCTTGTTAAATAGCAGGCATTGATCAATCCATTCAGTGAAAGAGGTTGAGTCATCCCAGGCTTCTGCATTTGCATACAGATACCCCTTCATCGGCCTTTTCGTAAAATCCATTAATCGAGCCCCTGGCTTAGTCAGGAAGAGGTCATAGGCATGAGGTCCTACCCGAGCCATGAGGTCGTCCTTGATCACTCCGATGCACATTTTGTCATCTACCATAATGCATAAACCTCCCATCATTTTTTTCTCCTCAAAGCGTACTTTCCGTCCCTTCAATTCTGATCTGATCATATCTGCTAAGTGTTCATTGTAAGCCATCTTTTAAAAATGCTTGTTCATTTTTCGGTTGCCTGAGTAAGATAATGCCCCCTAGCTTTGAAACCATGAAGACTACCACTCCATCCAATGACGAAATGTATCAGGCACTTTTGGACAGAGACTCTCAGTATGAAGGTATTTTTATTGCGGGAGTCCGGACGACTGGGGTATTTTGCAGACCTACCTGTCCGGCAAGGAAGCCAAAAAGGGAGAATGTTGAATTCTTTGACACGGCTACTCAGGCACTTGCCAGTGGGTATCGCGCGTGCAAAGTCTGCAGACCCATGAAGAGCTACCAGGCTTCACCAGATTGGTTACTGCCATTGCTTAAACATGTAGAAACTGACCCAGAGAAAAAATGGACAGATTTTGAACTTCGTCAACTGGGGTACAGCCCCAGTCGAATCAGAAGATACTTTAAAAAAACACACCTTATTACCTTTCACGCTTACCTACGAATGAGTAGAATAAATAATGCATTTTTGAAGATAAAAGAAGGACAGACAGTGACACAATCAGCTTTTGAGCAGGGATACGATTCGTTAAGCGGATTTTCAGAGACCTTTAAGAATTTAACCGGCTTCTCGCCAGGTATTAAGGGTCAGTTAATTACCATCAACAGAATCTCGACCCCTTTAGGTCCGATGATGATAGGAGTCACCGATGAAGGTTTGTGCCTTCTAGAGTTTACTGATCGAAAAATGTTAGAAACTCAAATTGAAAGGTTAAAACGGAGACTGAACTCAGAGATGATAACGGGAAAACACAAGATGATAGATTTGGTTTCGAACCAGCTGGCAGAATATTTTGACGGCTCGAGAAGCTCATTTACCATCCCCATTGTGGTTCCAGGCACAGAATTTCAGCAGAGGGTGTGGAATGCGTTGATGCAGATCCCCTATGGTGTGACCCGATCCTACAAGCAACAGGCGGGCCATCTTGGAGACGTAAAAGCCGTAAGGGCTGTAGCAAGGGCAAACGGTGAGAATAGAATTTCAATCATTATTCCATGCCATCGTATCATTGGGTCAGACGGAAGCATCGTCGGGTATGGTGGAGGAATCCATCGAAAACAGTGGCTGCTGAAGCATGAGTTTGAAAATCAATAATTTCAATCAAAATGTCAATTTTTCGATCGTTTCGATGTTGGTGTATTCAATCTCCAGATCCATTTTCTGTAAATCAATAGACAGTTTAGAAAATTGCGACCCATTACGCCATTCTATTTGGATCAATTCATCAGATGAATCCACCAAAGAAAAATCACCTTGAAAGGAGGAATGATTGTTTCTGAACTTAATTAGCCTAAAAAGTTTTTGTACCACAGGTTTTTTCAAATGACCATCTGCCTCCTCAAACGACAGATAAGGCCTGTTAATATCTCGTCCAACATTTGTAGTTGATAGCAGATCCATTGCATTTTCAATCCCCAGGAGGCCGGCGTAGTAAACCTGGGGGATCCCTGGACTGAAGAACTGAATGGCTCTCGCCATCAAGTAGAGTAGGTCATTTTTGCCTAATGCGTCATAATATGTGCAGTTTACCTGATAAATGTCCAGATTGGAGGCTGCGCTACCTGTCGCTTTCTTACTTTGACCATTTGAATTTTGATGAATTGATTCTACCAGAAGATCGATTTCCTTTTCAGACAAGAGTCCTTCATTTCCTTCGCTTGCGGCCACGTCCATCACTCCGATACCATCGTGCGTATCTAGCACGGTCACGCAATTGCGAGGACTCATAGTCAGCCAATACTTTAATCGCTTAAAACTTTTTGCCATTAGGCTGTGGAGAACTAGCGGAGGTAGTGCAAAATCGTAGACAAAATCTGCCGACTTCGCGATCTTTTGTTGGGTCTCATAATGAGCATGTATTTCTACCAAAACTTGGATGCCGTGCCTATGCGCATCCTCGACAACTTTTTCAATAAACTGATAGGTCTCCGGAATCATAAAACAGCTGGTGCCCTTTTTTTTGATGGCATAACCAACCGCATCCAAACGAATCATTTTAATTCCATTGTCTTGAAAGGTCTGAAGAATGGATTCAATGTACGCCGCTCCGGCCTCTGAGTGCACATCAATATCCAACTGTTGCGGGCTGAATGTGGTCCAGAAATCTATTTTTTCTCCAGTCCTAAGTTCAATTGGTGTAAACGGCTGATGAGGTCTGGGCCGATAGATTTTGTTTATTTCCTCTGATGTGGGATTCGACCCCAGCACTTTTTCTTTAGTCAAAAAAAGGTCAAAAAAGGAGGAGCTTCGCCCATTCTCGAGAACATCTTTAAA
>CAZQDI010000076.1:0-8310 GCA_964591785.1 uncultured Roseivirgaceae bacterium | reverse complement strand
GCTGATTGGTCTGAAATATGATTGATGATCAGGTCAACTACAGGCGGAAAACGCCTTGACAAGTTTTTGAAGTCTTCCCAACTACCAATTCGATGGTCAACAATCCGGTTGTCATTTGCATCATAGCCCGCATCCGCCCCATCAATGGGGTAAAAAAAGGGGAGTAGATGAATACCCTTGATCACATCTGAGAGCTCGTTTGAAAGAAAATCTGTTAGCGAAGAGATGTCCTTTTTGCCAAACCTGTCGGCATAGGTGATGAGTTGCACCGCATTGATCATAGAGAACGATTTAAGGTCCCCAAAATAAGAAAAAGAAAGAAATACTGTGCAATGGAAATTAAAGCCAGTGCAGCTGGTTTGTGCTTAAGCAGCTTGATTGTTGCTAATTGAGATTAATCTTAAGCTGTGGATAAAACAGTTGCTCGAGTAATTGTATTCGGTGCCGTAAGCCTTCTTATGGAGCGTGTAAGTACCTGAAGCCCACTTCAGGTACTGATCAGATTGTTAAAAGGCCAAGTCTGCCTCCATTTGCGTACTTAGCAAATCTTCCACGGTTTCTCTACGCCGAATAAGGTGACACTGGTTATTGTGAAACAACACTTCTGCAGGACGCGGCCTGGAGTTATAGTTAGAGGCCATTGTCGCACAATAGGCTCCAGCATTTTTGAATACAAGATAGTCTCCCTTCCTGACCTCAGGTATGATCCGATCCAGAGCAAATGAGTCTGTCTCGCAGACGTATCCCACCACATTATAGACCTTTTGCTCACCGCCAGGGTTCGAGATGTTTTCTATGTGATGATAGGCATTGTAAAACATTGGACGGATCAGGTGATTAAACCCGGTATTTAGTCCAATGAAAGTGCAAGATGTGGTCTGTTTCACCAGATTTGCTTTAGCAACGAAATATCCTGCATTGCTCACCATATATTTTCCTGGTTCAAATTCCAGAGTATAGTCTTTGCCTTGTCTGGAGCAGAACTCATTGAAGGCACGACTAAACTTTTTGCCGAATGCCTCGATGTCAGTATGAAGATCTTCAGGTTTGTAAGCGACTTTAAATCCGCTGCCAAAATCAATATGGGTGACTGTATCGAATTTCTCAACCACACTGAAGACGAGTTCTGCGGCTTTGATGAATATATCAGCGTCTAAAATATCTGAGCCTGTATGAACATGAACGCCCATGACATTGATGTTGAGTTTCTTTACAATTCTTTCAATATTGGGCACCTGATGAATGGAAATACCAAACTTGGAATCGATGTGGCCTACCGAGATGTTCTGGTTTCCTCCTGCCATTAGGTGAGGATTGATTCGAATGTAGATGGGCACCTCAGGGTGCTTCATTCCGAAATACTCAAGTGTATATAGATTATCAACATTGATTTTCACCCCCAGTGCTAGAGCTTCTTCGTACTCCTCTGTAGAAATATTGTTGGGGGTGAACAGAATGTCTTCCGGACTAAAGCCTGCATGAAGTCCGATTTGCACTTCTTCAATGGAAACGCAATCCAAACCTGAACCTAAGGACTTGAAAAGTTTTAAAACAGATTGATTGTTTAACGCCTTACATGCATAATGAACCTTTAGCTTTTTTACGTCAAAAGCCTGGGTAAACTGTTTGTAGTTGTTTTTCATTTGATCAGCATCGTACACATATAGCGGAGAACCGTATTGCTCTGCAGCGTTGATCAAGGACGCATTTTCCATTTTCTTTTTTCTGTTTTAAAGTGAAAAAAAAAGACCGGGTTTTGGGCCCGGTCTTAAATTGTTGTCTTGTTATTATATCAATCCGGGAAGCAGCGTAAGAAATTAGATTTCTTGCCCAACTTTTTCTTTGAAGACCCGATAGTTATGTTTCGATTCATGACGTCAAAAATAAGTTCTTTTTTTAATCTAAACTACCGTAGGTACCACTAACTGATCCTGTAAGCGTAGTTCCCTGACCAAAGGGAATGTCATTGAATGTGAGGGTGTAGGTGCTGCCGGATCCAGAGATGCCGATCGTACCGCCAACATTGGCACTCCTTGCATTGGTTTGCGAGCCATTGATCGTGGTGACTAATAGTGTGGCATTCAATTCTGTCGTATTTGTACTTGTGGCGTAATTCCCGCTTGTGAGAGAGGTGCTATTGGCCGCCAATGCGACGATGCTGAGCACGATGGTACTGTTGCCAGAGGATACACCACCGCCAGTGGAGGCCGTGATCTCGCCATCAGCAAGAAAGAAAGTGGCTTCGGTATTGCCTCCATTGGAACTTTGAGAAAAGAGTCCATTGGCGATTGTATAAGTTGTGCCATCGAATTCAATTGTGCCGCTCAACCCAAGTGTGGGTGCCTCGTCATCTCCACAGGAGACCACAAATAGCGTAGCAAATAAAGAAAGTAAGAGGAGAAGCTTTTTCATAGTTCGTGTTTACTGTAAAAATATCAATTACTTGGCAAAGGCAACAGATCTGGTTTCACGGATGACTGTGACTTTAATTTGACCGGGATACTGCATATCACTTTCAATTTTCTGAGAAATGTTGAATGAAAGATCTGAAGCTTGTTTGTCATCCACATTATCTGCATCAACTAGCACTCTTAGTTCTCTTCCTGCCTGAATAGCATAGCATTTATTGACTCCATCGAAGTTTAGTGCGATACCTTCCAGATCTTTTAGTCGTTTGAGGTACTGCTCCATGATTTCCCTACGCGCACCAGGCCTGGATCCCGAAATTGCGTCGCATGCCTGCACGATGGGAGAGATCATTGAAGTCATTTCGATTTCATCATGATGAGCCCCAATTGCATTGCACACTTCTGGATTTTCTTTATATTTTTTTGCTAGCTCCATTCCTAAAATGGCATGGGGTTTCTCAGGCTCATCTGGCCATACCTTACCAATATCATGAAGTAGACCAGCTCGTTTTGCCAACTTTGGATTGATTCCTAGTTCTGAAGAAAGTGTGGCACATAGATTGGCTACCTCCCTTGAATGTTGAAGAAGGTTTTGACCGTAGGAAGACCTGAACCTCATTCTTCCAACCATCTTTATTAGCTCAGGATGCAATCCATGAATACCAAGATCGATGACGGTACGTTCCCCGATTTCAACGATCTCATCCTTAATGTTCTTGGTGGTTTTGTTCACAATTTCTTCAATTCTTGCGGGATGAATCCTTCCATCCTGGACGAGTCGGTGCAAGGATAATCTGGCTATTTCTCTCCTGACCGGATCAAATCCAGAGATTATAATTGCTTCAGGGGTATCATCAACAATAATTTCGACTCCGGTGGCAGCCTCCAATGCCCTGATATTCCTACCCTCACGTCCTATTATTTTTCCTTTTATGTCGTCGCTTTCTATGTTAAAGACCGAGACAGTATTTTCGATGGCATGCTCAGTTGCTGTCCGTTGAATGGCTTCAATGACTACTTTTTTGGCCTCTTTGGTAGCAGTCATTTTAGCTTCTTCGACGATCTCTTTTATGTGTGCCGAAGCGTTGGTTCTTGCTTCATTTTTTAAGGACTCCATGAGTTGTGTCTTGGCCTCGTCTGCTGAAAGATTTGCAGCTTTTTCAAGTATTGCAATTTGCTGCTTTTGCATCTTCTCAAACTCATCTTTACGTTGCCGAGCGATCTCCATCTGGTTTTCGAGTGTTTCCTTAAGGTTGTCTAACTCGTCTTCACGCCTTTTAACCTGCTCAAATTGTTTATTGATCGTGGACTCCTTTTGTTTTAGCTTTTGCTCATTGGTGAGTAAAATGTTTTTCTTACGGTTGGATTCCTCCTCAAAATCGGTTTTCATTTTTAGAAAACTTTCCTTTGCTTCCAAGATCTTATCTTTCTTCAGGCTTTCGGCATGAACCTCTGCCTCTTTGAGAATGAGTTTGCTTTGTTCTTCAGCTTCTTGGATTTTTTTGGCTCCGGATTTGGCTAGAAGGCTCCTTCCGATCAGCAAGCCGATAACGAGTCCTGCTAGGGAGGTTAGGATAATTAATGTTGTTGTGTCCATTGTTTTTCAAGGTTTTAAACAACTGGACAGTCTTTTGGGCTATGAGTTGATCAAATAGTATCTGAAATTAGTTGATTGAGCTTAGACAACTCTCTCAAAGTAAAATCATCATCGAGGTCTGTCGATTCTTCTCTTTTAAGCTTTTCTACTATACCATCAAATGCAACCATAGAAATCAAATCTTGTGAATCATCGATTCCGAATTGGTTTTGATAGTGCTTTATCTTTTCATTTAAAAGTTTCCCAGCTTTTCTAATTCGCTCTTCATCCTCCGCCTTTACCCTCATTGGGTATTCTCTGTTTCCTATTTTGATCTTTATGGATAGTTCTGCCATTCGGTTTATGAATTTATTCTGCCAAATGGGCAATACATTTGTCTATCTCTCTGATATAGCCATCAATCTGCGCTTTCAGCTGTGCCGAATCTTCCTCATTGACTGCCAGGTTGTTTGCTATTTTGTTCATTTTAATCTGATCTTGGAATGAACTAAGGTGCACTTGCTGATTTTCCATCTTAGATGTCAAGATCTGATTTTGACTTTCACTTTGCGATAACTGATCTCGAAGACGCCTATTTTCATTAAGAAGTAGTTGGATCTTTCGCTCCAAACTCTGGAATTCACGATATAGTTTTTCGCTTGGCATATTACTTTCGAATGACAGCTCCAAGTTTGTTTTCGAACAAACTCATCAGGCCATTCATACTTTTTTCAATTTGTTTATCTGTTAAAGTTTTGAATTTATCTTGAAGAAAAAAACTAATTGCGTAAGCTTTTTTTCCTTTTTCTATTTTATCCCCCTCATAAATGCTGAAAAGACTCATTTGCTTCAATAATTTCTTTTCCTGCCCATAGGCAAGTCGTTGAATTTCAGCATAAGAAACTTTTTTGTCAAGAACTAGCGATAGATCTCTTTTGACTTCCGGAAACTTTGCTACAGGCTCGAACTTCACATCAGACTTGTATTTCGAAAGAACTAAATTCCAGTCGAGTTGGGCGTGAAACACTTCCTGACTGATGCCATAGATTCTTAATAACCTCGAGTCTAGCTTTCCAAGAGAACCGATGTGCTTTCCATTGTGTTGCAGTGAAACACCATATTCATATTCATTGTGTCGGTCTGATGGGACCATATCAATGGCTCGAATTCCAGCGTAGTTTAGCATTGAAATCACCGTGGTGCTTAAATCTTGAAATCGGGTCTTTCGGGATTCATCAATCCAGTTTTCTTCTGTGATGTTCCCTGTAATGTAAAAGGATAGCAATTCGGTTTCCTGGTAGTCTTCCTTATTTTTTTCATAGGATCTTCCGAATTCAAAAAATTTTATGTTGCCACTTTTACGATTGATGTTATAGGCCAGAGATTCCAGTGCAGTATAAACCGGTGAAGTTTTCAGCATGGTTAACTCCTCACTGGATGGGTTTAGCATCACCACAGGTTCGCCACCCAGTGGAAACTTCTCTCGATAAATTGGATTAGTCAAAGAGTTTGTCAGTATTTCAGAATAGCCTTTGCCAGCGAGGTATTTAGAGAGATCCCCTTGGATCTGATAAGATTCAAACTCATGAAACTCTGCGATATAATCCGTAGAGAACTCCTCATCTAAGTCAATTGCATTGAAACCATATATTCGAAGCACCTCCTCGACTAGATCGGCAGGCCTAGTTACGTCCGAGCGGTAGGGTGGGACGACAGCAATGAATCCTTGTCTGGTTACTTCTTTAGTTTCTATTTCCAACCAATTTAGAATTTCTATAATGAGCGAATTGGCTAGTTCCTTGCCAATCAGCCAGTGGAAATCATTGAAGGAAATTGGAATTTCTTTGGCCTCGATTGGATCAGGGTAGAGGTCTACGATCTCTGAAGCTGCATAGCCTCCTGCAATCTCTGTGATCATCGAGGTGGCTAGTTTTAGGGCCTTTAGGGTCATGTTAGGATCTGCTCCTCGCTCGTACCTGAATGAGGCATCGGTAGAAAGTCCATGCCTTTGCGCAGTAGCCCTAACCACATCTGGGGAAAAGTAAGCAACCTCGAGAAATACATTCTTAGTCGAAGATTTTACCCCAGAGGTAATCCCTCCGAATACTCCAGCCATACACATGCCGTTGTTCTCGCCGTCACAAATCATTAAGTCTCGTTGATGCAACTCCCGCTCTTTTTCGTCGAGTGTGATGAACTTCGTTTTTGATGGGAGCATCTTAATCACTACCTCATCCCCCTTAATCTCATCGGCATCAAAAGCATGCATAGGCTGCCCAAGTGAATGAAGGCAATAGTTGGTAATATCAACAATATTATTGATGGGTTCTAATCCAATAGACCTCAGTCTCCACTTTAGCCAATCAGGCGATTCTTGTACCTGCACATCCCGAATAGTAATTCCAGAGTACCTGGGGCATGCCTGGTGGTCCTCCACCGTGACCTTGATTGGATTATCAACCTTGATTTTAAAGTCATTTGCACGAGGTAGGCTCAATTCCTTTCTAAAATAAGCTTTTAAGTCCCTGGCTGAACCTAGATGGGATGCTGCATCCCCTCTATTAGGGGTAAGTCCTATTTCGATGACGAAATCCTCTCCTGAATCAAACAGTTCAATCGCTGGGGTTCCATTTGCTTTGTCGGTGTCAAGGACCATGATTCCTTCATGACTTGTACCAACGCTAATTTCATCTTCGGCACAGATCATCCCCTCTGAGACCACTCCTCTGATTTTGGCTTTTTTTATTTTGAAGGGGTCGCCTTGCGTTGGGTGTATGGTTGAGTTGACGGTTGCAATTAGTACTTTTTGACCTGAGGCGACATTTGGAGCTCCACATACAATATTGGATAAAGATTCTGCTCCAATATCGACTTTCGTTACTTTTAGTTTGTCTGCATCAGGGTGTTTTTCACACTCCACTACCTCACCGACGACGACGCCTGCCAGTCCTCCCGGGATTTTTTCAATCCTCTCAATCCCCTCTACTTCCAGACCGGTTTGAGTTAGAATTTCACTTATTTGCTCAGGAGTCTCCTTAAAATCAATATACTCCTTTAACCAATTGTAGGATATCTTCATTCTTCCGTGAATCTCAGATTAAGTGGGCAAAAATAAGGAATGTAACAGGCAGGAATGGGTTAATGAGGATAAACCTTTTCTCCTGCTTCAATAGCGATATTCATGAGATTTTCAATTGGGGGTAGTGGGCAGGTAAAATCTTCAAAGTAGGCACAGTATGGATTATATGCTTTATTGAAATCAATTTCAATGCGGTCTGATTTTCCAATGCTAAGATCTAAATAGCGACCTCCTCCGTAGGTGCTGCTCCCACTTGTCTCATCACCAAAGGCAGTGAGGTATTGATTTCCAAACCCAAGAGTCTTTAGAATCAGAATTTGTTGTGGTTGTTTATCTATTTCAAATCTTGCGATTGCAAACTTTAAGTACCTGGTAGTGGTGCCATCGCTGTTACCTATTGTTTCAATCTCGCGGGTAGTAAATCGGTCCAGTGTAGCGGTTACTTTGAACTTTGGATCTGCTGGGAAGAATTCTACTTCATGGTACTCAGTTCCGGTTTGAGTAAATGGACTGGCTTGAGAGTTTCTAAAAAAATCATGTTTATCTTCCCAGAAGTCGTCAATCTCATCTTGGTACTTGTTTTCAGAACTACCAGCTTGGGATAAGAAAAAAACAATAACTGCAACCGGTACGATGATCCAAATGATTTTCTTCATGATTGTTATAGCATATTTTCATCTGCAAAACTGTAGAATCCTTGGTCTGTTACAATCAAATGATCTAAGAATGCAATATCTAAGATAGCGCCAGCATCTTTCAGCTTTTTCGTAAGTCTTGTGTCATCACGACTAGGCTTGAGATGTCCGCTGGGGTGATTGTGGATTGCAACAAGTCCTGCTGCTGATTCTTCGAGTGCTCTTTTAAATACAATTTTTGCATCCACTACCGTACTTGACATGCCACCACGGCTGATCATCTCTTTCTTGATTACTTCGTTGTTTCTTTTGAGGAATACCAGCCAAAACTCTTCGTGCTTTAGATCGAGTAAATCTCCTTGCAATAACTCGTACACATCTTTGGAAGAATTGATCAAGACCTTTTTATTTGGGACGGCCATTTTCCTTCTCCTTCCCAGCTCAAGAGCCGCGACAATGCTGATTGCTTTGGCCTCCCCAATTCCCTTGAAATTTTGTAGGTTTTTGACTGAAAGTTTAGCCAGGTTATTGAGGCTATTTTCACACGTATTCAAGATATACTGGGAAAGCTCCACAGCGGACTGTTCGCTGTTGCCTGAACCGATGAGTATG
>CAZQDI010000075.1:0-19047 GCA_964591785.1 uncultured Roseivirgaceae bacterium | reverse complement strand
TCCGACTTTCGTCGAATCTAATCACCGCCTAATTTACTCGCCTGTAAATGTAGACCACTAATATAATGAGAGAAATCCAATTTTAACTTCAATTCTTAAAACTTTTTACTAAAAATTGGAATATTTCATCGTTTTATTTGCGAAATGGTAATATCCAAAGTGACCACCCTTTTATTTCTTGCAAATATCACCTTATTCGGTGTATTGGATCGCATTCAAAGGGCGATGGAAAAGGGTGATTATTCGAAGGCGAAAGAGTTAATTGAGAAAGGCTACGAAAAGGAACCAGATAATCCCGGACTTTACTTTCAGCATGCACTGCTGCTGTTCACCAAAACATACAAAGGCTTCAATGTAGATTCCGCCAGAATACTGATTAGTGAGTCCATTAGATTTCATGAGCTAGCCAGCGATGACCTGCTAAAAGAAATACAAGAAGACCAAGTAGACAGCAGCACGATTCATTCACTTTTTTCGCGCATCCAACAATTTCAATTAAGTCAGACAAAATCAAACCTATCCATTGGATCCATTGCAGATTTTCGTAGCAAGTATCCAAATAGCATTTTCGAAGATGAACTGATTTTTAAACGTGACAGCATTGCCTTCAACTTTTCCAGAGCTGAGCATACTAAAGATGGCTACGCTAACTATATGCGTAAATATCCCAACTCGGTGTTTGTGCCAACCGCGGACTCACTACTGGATCAGCTCAGGTTTCTTGATCTTAGAAATAGTGGTGGTCTTCGTGAATACGTAAAATTTCGATCTCAATACCCCAATAGCAATAGATTAAGAGAGGTTGAGGAATATATCCTCCAAATAGCTACCAGTTCACACCAAAGTGAAGATTTTGTTACGTTCATTAATTCTGCCCGTACGGCTCATTTAAAAAAGAAAGCTGCAGATGTGCTCTACTATCTTGACCGAACCAGCACCGATAGTCACCCACTCAAAGATTCATTGAGGTCAATTCTAAGGACTTCCAATGCAGAGATATTTCCAGTTATGGATCAATCGAAATTTGGATTTAGAAGTATTGACAACTTCGTCCAGATTTCTCCATCTTTTGAGGGTATACAGCCCGGCATCAAATGTGCCTTATCTAATGATGATTGGATTTTTGTTAGAGGTTCTGAGAGTGGAATGATCATCCAAAAGAATGGAAATCTTGTTCTCAGGAATGTCGACGATTACAGCTCCCTTTCCGCTTCAATTGCTTTAGTCAAAAAGAATAATTACAGTTTTCTATACCATAAAAGCGGCTTTAGGATCCTAAAGGATCCAATAGAACATGCAGAAGTCTTTACCAACGACTGGATCAAGGTGAAAAGAAACAACAAGTGGGGTCTTTACACGATGCTAGGGCTCTCCATAGCAGATATCCGATACGAAGAGATCAGTCGCATTGGACCTTTTTGGGTCTTCGAAAGAGGTGGATTGCTTGCGGTTTACACCAGCCGCCAAATCTTAAGTGAGGTAGAAGAAGAGGGTCTGTCCCTGGAATTCAGATTCGACGACCTGGAGCTGCTAAGTGATGGCCTCCTCATAGGGTTTAGAGAAAATAGAGAGTGCCTATTAAATCAAAACCTGGAATTTGTTATTCCATGGGGTGAGTATGAGATTCATCCGGTGGATGACGGTTGGTATTTGCATTCTCCAGAAGGCTACTATCTATTTAACAACACAGACAATCGAATCATAGATAGAAAATATCCCTATCTAGAAACCAATGAAGGTTGGTTGGCCCTAAAAACCGAGAACGATTGGATATTGATCTCTAAACATGGGGCGTCCGAACCAAATCGCGGATATGACTCAATTAAGCTAATAAGCCCGAATGCAGCACTCGTTTTTACCCAAAACAAAAGATCACTTACCTTTCACAATTCGAGTAAAATAGACCTAACGGAACACGAAATTCTATCCTTTCCAAGCCGTCCAGAGTTCCTGATGATAAAAAAACAAGGGTCTCTGGGGTTATATGACAAAAATGGTGAAGCTGTGTTTGACGGAAAGTATGATGACCTTTCATTCGTAAACGATACTTTGCTGAAGGTATCCGTTAAAGGAAAACAAGGTCTCATCAGTTCGAATGGAGGGTTTGTTCTAAACCCAATATTTGATTCCTTAAGCGAAAAAGACAAACTTATTTTGACGCTTTACAAAGGAAGAATTGGATGTTACGACCTTTCAACCAAAGTGCTAATTCCTCCAAACTACGACGCTAGAATTGTAAAGATAGGCGATCATTACTTGGTAAAGTCAGATCAAAAGTACGGTCTAGTCGATGCAAATAATGAGGAGGTCATGGGATTCAATTTTGAGTCAATTGAGCAATGGAATGATACTTCCTACTTAGTTTCTCAGAATGGGATTAAGTCCCTAAGAAATCAAGATGAAAAAGTGCTAGTTGATCAATTGGAGAACATTGACATGGTTTATCAGGATGAAGACGAGAAAATCTTTAGAGTTCTACTCAATGGAAAGTTTGGTCTGCTTTCTTCTACTAATGGAACCATTCTTAACCCAGAGTTTACCGACATTCTAAATATTGGAAGACCTGATAAACCTCTCTTTTTTGCTGATCAGCATTTAAGTAGCGCAGGTTATCATGTAGTAAGCTATGTCAATAAAATGGGTGAGCTTGTGTTCTCAAAAGCCTACCGAAGAGAAGAATTTGATCAAATCATCTGTGAGGACTAGACAAGCAATTTGTTATAGACCTCCAAAGTTTGTTTGATTATTGATTTTGAACCATCATTTTGTATGGTAAAATCCGCCAAAGTCTGCTTTTCCTCATCTGGCATTTGTTGGTTGATGATCTTCATGACTGACTCCGAAGTTCGTTGCGGATCTCTCTTCAGGACTCGCTTGACTCTGGTTTCAACTGGAGCAGTAACCAAAACGGTCGCCTCTAAACTTTTGTATGTCCCTATTTCAAACAATAGGGCTGCTTCCTTAAACAGCAACTCTTCACTCGAATTCTTCGCAACCCAGGCCTTCACATCTCGCCCGACAGCAGGATGCACAAGTGAGTTTAGTTTTTTCAACAGTGACGGATCGTCAAAAGAAGCCTTACCAAGATATTCCCGATTGAGATTGCCATTCTGATACGCATCGTCTCCGAATAGATCCGTAATCTCTTTTTTGAGAGTTGCCTCATTAGCCATTAGCCATTTCGCACGATCATCCGCATAGTAGACAGTATGACCAAGGGTCTCGAATATTTTGCATATAGTCGTTTTGCCCGACCCAATACCTCCCGTAACTCCAATGAGTCTTGGTTTATTTTCCATACTTAATGGATAATGTATCAGGATCCACTGTGACGTCAAGAACAGGCTCTGGCTGTACAATGATGAAAGCTGGTGCGGTGGAGTCTGACTGTATCAGCATATCATAGTCTACGATAATCATAAAATCATCAGGCAAATAGTCAATTTGTTCCGACTCTTGTACCACGTACTGAATTTTGATCTCGGGATTTGCGACATAGATAGAAGAGTCATCCGGGAAATTAATGAGGTCTACTTGCGAACTAATCTCCTTTGAAATGAATCGCTCTACCTCAAACATAATCTGAACATCGGTCGGTTCGGAATAAATTTCAAAACCATTGGGCAGTTTCACCTTCACCTGGTCTGCCACGTTCTCATCGATGCCCTCGAAATCCAGGCTCATATCGAACGTGGTGCCTATTGTATCCAAGAAGCTGGTTGGACCGAAAATTCTTACTGTATCCGGATTTGTACGAATTGAAGAAACTAATCGATACTCATCTTTCAAGTCGATATCCAACGAGTCAATATCCAGATAGACAAGTTTGGAAGATCTACGATCAATATCAATAAACAATGTATCGGTAAACAAGAAGTTGACTCTATATTGATAGAGTTGCTCAGTCAGAATTGGTATTATCGTGGGTCGTGTTAGAAACCGGATAGCTGCCGGATTTTCCAATTCAAACTTTACGGGGTCGGCGCTAAACCAAAATGATTCCTTAAAGAGGTCCCAGCCTCCGCCCGAAACATCAATATCAACAAATTCCGGAAGTGGCTTAACCGCGATTAAGCTATCTGTATCAAAAACGAACTCGATAGGATGCTTTATTCTATAGCTATAGTCTTTCCCCAGAGCACTAAAAAACCAGAAGGTAGCCGCCCCAATAAAACAAAGGGTAATCACTTTCCAGCTTCTAATGATCTTGGGTTCAGCCATCCCTACTTTTTCTTATCTTTTTCTGGTTTCTCGTTAAGTCGCTTACTCGCCTCAAGAGAAATAGAGCTTTTCTCAACTAATAGTTTTGTACCCCTGTCGACATCAATTAGCACGGTTGTATCTGAGATTTCCATGACTTTTCCGTGAATTCCTCCCACAGTCACAACCATGTCACTCTTTTTGATCTCTTCGAGATACTTCTTTGTTTCCTTTTGTTTGCGCTGCTGAGGCCTAATGAAGAAAAAATAAAATATTGCAACCATTGCAATGATTGGCAAAAAGGAGGTGATATCACTACCTCCACTCGCTTGTAAAAAATAAATATTCATATTGGTTTAGTACCTGATTGTTTCCAGGGTTCTGATTAATTGTGTTTCTATAGAATAAAAAAATCCCGACAATTGAATGTCGGGACAATGTTAATAAAATTGATTTTTTATCTGAAGTCTAACCTTCTTCCTTCACCACATTAGCTTTGATTCGTACCCTGGTAGTCGCCGGCCAGGTATTGGCTGTCAATGTGACTGTTTTGTTCTGGATACCCGGTTTGTTCTTACTATTGAATCGTACCTTTATTTCACCAGTCTCTCCAACTGGAATAGGTTCTTTCGGCCATTCAGGAACTGTGCATCCGCATGTTGCCTTTGCGTCAGAGATTATCAATGGTGCTGCTCCAGTATTCGTGAATTTGAACGTATGCTCTACCACATCGCCGTCTTTTATCGTACCAAAGTCATGCAACTCCTCACCAAACTGGAAGGAAGGAAGTGGACCATCAGGTTTTTCAGCAGGGGTGGCTGCTGGGGAAGCTGAGCTGCTGGTTGCGATAGGCTGAGCTTTGTTGGAGGTAGCTGTTACCCCACCTCTGCCTTCTAATGCTGCAAGACGTCCTTCAAGCTTCGTCACTCTCGATTCTAGTTCTGCATTTCCACAGCTTGACATCACAGCAGCGAATGCAATTCCAAAAAGTATCTTTGTTATTCTCATCATTTTATTGTTTTTCAACACATCCACTACAAAACTAAGCAAGATATTGTTTCAAAAGGGCAGATAAAATCCTAACGATTTGTTAAAGGAAGGTTCAGTCTTTCTTAATTTGACTAATGAGACCGTTGACGTCATCCAGCAGCTGTTCCGCCTTGTCCTTGGCTTCCTTGACAATCTTCTCCCCTTCATCCTTAGCTTGATTATCAAGAATGTCTTTACCATCAACTACATCGTTGATGAAGCCCTCAAGCTGTTTCTTCAGTTTATCTAGCTGAAAACTTAGCCGGTCTCTGGTATTGATCCCTTTATCAGGAGCATAAAGTATCCCCAATACTCCGCCAGTGATGATACCAATTAAGAATGCAAAAAAAGAACCTCCTGATTTACTCATGACCGTTTTATTTATTATCAATAAGACCTCTACCCGTCTTACGGATTTCTCCACTCGAAGTTAATTCGTTTGAAAGTACATCCAAAACACCATTTATAAATTGTTTACTTTTTGGGGTGCTGTACATTTTGGCAATTTCTATCGCCTCATTAATAGAAACTTTGACAGGAATGCTGGGTGAATTCATCATTTCGACTAAAGCTAACTTTAAGATCACTCGGTCCGTCAGTGCAATTCGTTCTACATCCCAGTTTTTCGTTCTTTTTTGAATCATCTCCTCCAAGAAATCATTTTTCTTGATGACGTCAAGAAACAGTCGATCAAGAAACTTAAAGTCATCTTCGCCATTTTTGGTCAACTCCGCAAGCTCGAGTGGTTCTCCTTCTTGAAGTGCCTTGATGGTTTTCACGACCATACTTTTTACAATCGGTTGATTTTCAGACCAATGCAATTGACTATTTTCCAAATAGGCAAGGATCGTCTCATTCTTGAAAATCACCCGCCTGAATAGCTCCATAACCACTCCATTTCCATCACTTTCGACTTCTTTATGCTGGAAGAACGCTTCCAGTGAGTCAGATGTCCGAACTTGCTCCCTGTACCAGGTCTTAATTTCATGTTGTTCATTTCCCCAACTGATACTTTCTCTGGCAATCTCCTTGGTAAGAATTTCAGAAGATTTTAAGGCGGTTATGACGGGATCTCCTATGAATGGAAAGTGCTTTTTTGCTTTGGAAATGTATGCTTTTTCCTCTTTCTCCTGATCAAGTTTTTCTCGTTGCTCCAATTCAATAGGTAACACAAGAAGCTTCAAGTAGGTCCCATGGATTTTGCGAGCTTCTCTCATCATCTCATTTTTCCGAGAGGTCGCCTCATTGCTCACCGCATCCAAAAAAGAAGCAACAGCTCCTTTTACGCTATCGATCACTTCGTCTTCAATCTCTTCTTCGGGAATTACCTCGGGATTGTATAAATTCTGATTAAACAGACGAACAGCCTGCCTTTTGCGTTGTTCGAACGCTGCCTTATCAGCAAAATCGTGCTTCGCAGGATCAAGAGAATGATGTTCCTTCAATTCTTCTCTCTTAGCCTCTTTCATTGATTCCACCGCGGTGAAATACCCGTACAGGGCTTGCATGGCTTTTACTCGTAGGTTTCGGCGGTTTAGCATTTCAATTACAAACAGTCCTCTTTTTGGAGTTGTAAAATGAAGTTTTTAAATCCTATTCTCCAAGTTTTACTTTGCCAACTTTTTCAATTCGATCCATAGCCAGCTCTAGTGCCGCTTCATGGGTACCTGTATTGTGCGATTCTGCATGATTAATCACCTCCAGGCAAACATCATAAATCTTCTCAGTGGTGGCTCTTACTTGGTTTTCATTGTGGTTACCCAGGTACTCGTGGTATACATTGGTAATTCCCCCCGAATTGATCAAAAAATCCGGAGCATAGATGATCCCGTGATCACTAAGCATCGCGCTATGACGCGTCTCTTTTTCAAGCTGATTATTAGCTGCTCCCGCTACGATTGCACACTTCAGCTCCGGTATTGATTGCTCATTTAGTGTTGCCCCCATCGCACACGGAGCATAAATATCCATTTCCATCTGAAAAATTTTGTTGGGATCAACAACGGAGACCTTTGGGTGCTTGTCGGTCACCGCTTTGAGCTTATCTTCAAAAAGATCTGCAATAAAAACATTCGCATTTTCCTTAATTAGATGATCCACAAGATATTTTCCTACTTGACCAGCTCCTTGTACCAATATGTTTTTTCCCATCAAGGCATCGGAGCCGTAAGCTTTCTGAGCAGATGCTTTGATCCCCATATACACTCCAAATGCAGTCATAGGACTTGGATCGCCTGAGCCGCCCATGTATTTGGGTCGGCCTGCTACAAAAGGAGTCTCCATGCTCATGTACTCGATGTCTCGCATGGTAATATTCATGTCTTCGGCAGCATAATACTTCCCATTCAGACTATTCACAAACTTGCCGAACCTCCGCATAAGGTATTCATTCTTCTCTCGCCTGGCATCACCAATAATAACTGCTTTGCCACCTCCAATATTGAGACCAGCCAGTGCTGATTTGAAGGTCATTCCCCTGGACAGTCGGAGCGCATCTTCAACTGCTTCGGCATGTGTTGAATAATTCCACATCCTGGTGCCACCCATTGATGGGCCAAGAACTGTATTATGTATTGAAATAATGGCCTTAAGGCCTGTATTCTTGTCGGTACAGAGCACAACTTGCTCATGATCCATCGCATTCATTCTATCGAAGATGCTTTGGGATTTTACTTCGGGTTGGGTATCTATCATGTTGCGAACTTTTCGTCTAATTTTAAACCTTATTGAAACGGGGTGGGTTTGAGTCTTAGAAATTGGTACGCAAAGATATATTTTTTACATCAAACCACTTGATTATCAGGCTTTTATAAAATTCTGTGAAAGACTTAAAATACCTTAATAAATACTTACTGAAATATAAGTTTCACCTAATTTTCGGTTCTGTTTTCATAATTATCGGAAATTTCTTTGCCATTGTCCCGGCAGTGATTGTAAGGTATGCATTTGATATTCTCCAAAGCAGTTACGGAATATTTACGCTGTTTGAAGGGTTCGATCTGCAGTCAAACACCATTGAAATTATTGGCTTCAGTATCATTCTTTTGGCTGCATTGATTCTAGTTTCTGCACTGCTTCGAGGCGTATTCTTATTCTTCATGCGGCAAACAATTATAGTCATGTCAAGACGGGTTGAATATGACTTGAAAAATGAGATTTTCAGCCATTATCAAACCTTGCCTTTGAGTTTCTACCGAAAGAATAATACTGGAGACCTAATGGCTCGAATTTCTGAAGATGTCAGTAAAGTACGCATGTACATTGGACCTGCCTTGATGTACGGAATTAACTTGATCACCTTGTTCTTGATGGTAATCCCCTATATGGTTTCCATCAACCCTACTCTCACATTCTACTCACTTCTTCCTCTGCCAGTGCTCTCCATTAGCATCTACTTTGTCAGCGACATTATCAACAGACGATCCATGGAGATTCAGGAAAGTCTATCCGGATTGTCAAATTATGTGCAAGAAGCGTTCTCTGGGATTCGGGTCATAAAGTCATTCGTCCGTGAAGAAGAAATGGCTTCAAATTTCGAAATGGAGAGTGTTGGATATCGTGATAAATCATTAAAGCTTGCATTTGTGCAGGCTTTATTCATGCCCTTGATTATGGGGCTAATTGGATTAAGCATTATTCTGACCGTTTACATAGGATCTGTTCAGGTCTTTAATGGGGAGGTCAGCACCGGAAATATTGCTGAATTTATCATTTATGTGAATATGCTGACCTGGCCCGTTACAGCGCTAGGATGGATTACTTCTATCATTCAACGTGCGGCAGCATCTCAAAAACGCATCAATGAATTTCTTGAAACCAAGACAGATATCCTATCAGTTAAAAATCTGAAAAAGCAGATCGATGGTAAACTCACACTTGACAATGTCTCGTTTACTTATCCTGACTCTGGCATCCAAGCGCTGAAAAACGTTTCCTTTGCAATAAATCCTGGTGAATCAATCGCAATTGTTGGAACCACCGGATCTGGAAAAAGCACCATTGCAAATATGATTTGCAGACTTTATGATGTTAATACTGGCAGTGTATTGGTAGATGGGGTCGATATCAAAGATTTTGATCTTTCTTCACTAAGAAGCCAGATTGGATATGTGCCTCAAGACGTATTCTTATTTTCCGACACCATAGAAAACAACATCGCATTTGGCAATCAAAAAATGAGTACGGAAGAAGTCCAACGTGCCGCTAAAGATGCGGATGTTCTGGAAAATATACTGGCGTTTAAGGAAGGGTTTCAGACTCGTGTCGGAGAGCGTGGCATAACCCTTTCAGGAGGTCAAAAACAACGGGTTTCTATTGCACGGGCGATCGCAAGGCAACCAAAGATTTTAATAATGGACGACGCGCTTTCTGCGGTGGACACCAAAACAGAAAACGCGATTCTCAATGCCATGCAACGAATCATGCAAAACCGCACTTCCATCATCATATCTCATCGCGTGTCTTCAGCAAAACTTGCGGATAAAGTGGTAATGCTGGATCATGGTGAAGTTGTTGAGCAGGGAACCCATGCTGAGCTGCTGTCAAAAAATGGTGCCTATAAGCAGCTTCATGATAAACAACTGGCTGGTGAAGAAGTACTGAGCTAACCTACCGAACCCACTTTTCTACGCTAAAAGATCCGTCCTCATAATACAGCTCGAAGGTAATTGGTTGCAGGACCTCACCTTGCTCAATGGATTTTACTGTGAGCACTTCTTCAATAGACTCTGGCGATGGGATCACCCA
This sequence comes from uncultured Roseivirgaceae bacterium, assembly GCA_964591785.1. Classification (GTDB taxonomy): domain Bacteria; phylum Bacteroidota; class Bacteroidia; order Cytophagales; family Cyclobacteriaceae; genus Ekhidna. The sequence continues at coordinate 9,072 of CAZQDI010000075.1, read as the reverse complement.
TCTACTTTGTGTCATAAAAACTTTATAAATCCTACTTGTTTCAAACTGTTGGTACTCATAGCCTGACGGGAGTCTGACAACACCTTTGACACTATCCTGCGCAACTCCGACGAAACAATGCAAGGAGTCACTTTCATTCCATTCATCCTGATAGATAACGGCAGCCAGTTTCCCTTTAAGGATCCCGGCTGTTAAATCCATTCGGATACTATCCATCTTTTCGCGGAAAGTCTTATTGTCATCCGGAAGGAAGTATTCCTTTCCAATCACGGTTCTATTGATTCCTTCAAAATAATAAACCTCCATTTTCTCAAAGCCTCCCAAGACATAGTAGACGCCCGTTGAGATGAAAATAAGGCAAACAAAAATTATTGCCAGGTATACATTTTTGGATTTAGTCATATTCAAATTGCCTTCGCAACTTCTTTATATTGCATCTGATGTAGTTGGGCGTACGTTCCTGCTTGTTCGAGCAACTCTTCATGATTGCCACTTTCTACAATTTCTCCTTTATCCAAGACGAGAATCCTTTCGGCATTTTGGATGGTCGAAAGACGGTGCGCTATTACAATAGAAGTTCGTCCAAACATCAATTTCTGGATAGCCTTTTGGATCAGCTCCTCTGTTTCAGTATCTACGGATGAAGTGGCCTCATCCAAGACGATAATCTTCGGATCATAGACTAACGCCCTCACAAAAGAAATCAGCTGCCTTTGACCTACAGAAAGTGTCGCTCCTCTCTCCATCACATTATAATCAAATCCTCCTGGCAATTTTTCAATAAAGGATAGGGCTCCGACCATTTTTGCTGCATCCATCACGCGCTCTCGGGAGACCTTAGGGTTTTTAAGGGTTATATTGTTGTATATGGAATCGGAAAACAAGAAAACATCCTGAAGAACTACAGCAATGTGGCTTCTGAGGTTAGCTAAGTCATATGCTCTAACATCGGTCCCTTCGACGTAGATTCCGCCTTTGTTGATTTCATAGAACCTGCTCAGAAGATTAATCACAGAGCTCTTTCCTGCGCCTGTAGCGCCAACTAGCGCAATGGTTTCACCTTGTTTTACTTCGAAAGAGATGTTCTTTAAAACCCACTCTTCTTCCTTATAAGCAAACCAGACCTTGTCAAATTTTACATTCCCTGCAACTTCCTTTGGCTGATATTCACCGCTATTGGAGATGTGTTCCGTGCTGTCCAACAGATCCAAGATTCGTTTCGAGGAAACGACACCCATTTGAAGGGTGTTGAAACGATCCGCAATCATCCGAATGGGGCGAAAGAACATTTGAATATAAAGGATGAACGCAATCAACATCCCGAACTCCAAATTTCCCTGAACCAGCTGTCCACCCCCATACCATACAATCAAACCCACTCCTCCGGCTTGGATCACCTCTGCCACCGGAAAGTAGATCGCGTAGTACAAAACTGAGTTGATATTAGCTTTCCGGTGTTCTTTGTTGATTTCTTCAAACTTCTCCATTTCCCGCTTCTCACTATTGAAGATTTGGACAATATTCATCCCGGTGATGTGCTCCTGCACAAATGAATTAAGGTTGGACACAGCCGTGCGAACTTCATTGAAAGCAACCTTAATTTTCTCTTTGAATATGTAAGTCGCCAGAATGAGAACTGGAAGAAGGGCCAGGCTAACAAGAGTTAAGGCCCAATCCATCCAAAGCATAAAGCCTAATATTACCAAAAGTTGCAACACGTCTGCGATGATTCCAGCAATGCCAGTACTAAAGACTTCAGCCAGTGTCTCAATATCAGATACATTTCTGGTAACCAATCGTCCAATTGGAGTTTTATCAAAAAACCTCAGCTGAAGGCCCTGAATATGCCGAAACAATTGGATACGGATGTCTTTTATGATGTTTTGTCCAAGCCAGCCGGAGTAGTAGGTGTGAAGGTATTGTACCATTGCCTGACCGATTAACAAAGCCACCAAAATAAGTATCATATTGACCAGTCCGGGGTAGTCTCCATTGGCAACTTGATGGTCAATGGTTTTTTGGATTAGTAGCGGTCTAATAGGACCCAGAATACTCAATGCCACTGTTAGGCTTACAATAAAGTAGAAGACACCTTTGTAAGGTCTGGCATAGACAAATAGTCTTCTGAGAATTTTCAGATCTACAATGTTTCCGCTCGGTTTCTCTTTTTCCAATGTCCTAGTCTAAATAAATATCGCTGGGGTAGATTACTTCTTGCAAATAAAGGCCATCAGCGGGAACCGAACGACCTGCTTGACTTCGGTCATTACTTTTTAAAATTGCTCTGAATTCTTCCAATGAAGTCTTATTTGTACCAATGTCAAGTAGCGTGCCAACAACGGCACGAACCATACCTCTTAAAAATCGGTTTGCCCTCACTTTAAAAAGATGCTCATCTCCCTTTTGGATCCAATCAGCTTCCAAAAGGTCACAATTAAAATGATTAACCTCCGTATGAACTCTACTAAAGCACTCAAAGTTCTGCCAACTGCAAAGTATTTTGCATGCCTTATTGATCTTCTCAACATCAAGCGGTGGATTAAAGTAATAGGAGTATTGCCTGAAGGGGTCTTTTCTCTGGTGAAGATGGTAATGATACAATCTGGATTCTGCAGAAAAGCGAGCATTTGCTTCGGGGTTTACTTCTTTGATTGAATTGATGGCTATGTCCTTTGAAAGGAGGGAATTTAGTTTATATGCCAGTTGATCCGGACTAATATCTTCAGCATCAAAGTGAGCAATCTGTTGCCTGGCATGAACCCCGGAGTCGGTTCTACCACTCCCAGTTATTGGTGTGTGCTCTTTGAGTAGTAGTTTTAGGCCATTTTCAATCTCCTCTTGAATGGTTGTTCCATTAGGTTGCGCCTGCCATCCGTTAAAGTTTGTGCCTTTATAGGTGATGTCCATGAAATACCTCACAAAGCAAAATTGACTTCTTCACCTTATTTCTCAATAATAATTCAAACATATTTGCATCCTTATTCTGAAACAACATCAATTTATGTTACAGCGAATTCAAACCATCTTCATGACTTTAGCGGCAATTTCCATGGTGCTGTTATTGTTCTTTCCTATCTGGGAAAAGTCCGACCAAAATTTTGACGCAGATACTCGAGAGTATGCAATTATGAATTCGTTTGAGCTTCGCTATGAACAACGTTCGTCGAGTAATGAAGTTAATGAGTTACTTGGCAGGCAGTCTACGCTCCCTATTTCCATTGGAGCCGGATTAAGTGCGCTGATCATGTTCATTTCAATCACCAGGTATAAAAACCGAATGACACAAGTCAAGTTAAATGCATTGTTTTCGCTTTTATCAGCAGCCACTTTTGTCGGAATCTATCTTTACATAAGTAAGGCTAATGCACTATTTGACCCACAAATCTTTGGCACTTTTCTAATTGGCTTCTACTTACCTATTGTTGCCATGTTCAATAATTTCATCGCAAACCGATTCATCCGTAAAGACGAAAAACTGGTTCGAAGCATGGACAGGATCAGGTAGTCTGCCAACCTGTCAGCCGCAACTTTCTGGAATGGAATTTGATTTTCAGCCCTTGTTAACTTAAAAAACGGTAAACAGAAAATGGCTGAAAAAGGCACAATATCCATTCATACGGAAAATATTTTTCCGATCATTAAAAAATTTCTTTATTCTGATCACGAAATCTTCCTACGAGAACTGGTTTCTAATGCAGTAGACGCATCTCAGAAAATTAAGCAACTGGCACAATTAGGTGAATTCACAGGGGAACTAGGTGACCTCACTGTCGAAGTGTCATTTGATGAAAAAAAGAAGACCATTACCATTTCTGATAATGGGATTGGAATGACAGAGGAGGAAATCAAGAAATACATCAACCAAATTGCATTTTCAGGAGCTACTGAGTTCATAGAGCAGTACAAGGACAAGGCAGATAACCAACAGATCATTGGCCACTTTGGGCTTGGGTTCTATTCGGCATTTATGGTAGCCAAAAAGGTCGAGATTCAAACCTTGTCTCATAAGGAAGGCTCCGAATCAGCACATTGGATTTGCACCGGAGAGACAGATTTCGAGATCAAAAAAGGAAAACGTAAGAAACGCGGCACCGATGTCATCCTGCATGTGGCCGATGATTCTGAAGAGTTTCTGGCAGAACATCGTTTACAAGGCATTCTGGACAAGTACTCTAAATTTTTGCCCATAACGATCAAATTCGGTCAAAAGGATAAGAGTGTAGAAGACGGAAAAGACGAAGAAGGGAACACGAAATACAAGACTGTCAAGGAGGATAATATCATCAACGATACCGATCCCATATGGACAAAGTCACCGAGTGATCTCAAAGATGAGGACTACCTCGAGTTCTATAAAAAGCTATATCCATTCAGCGAAGACCCACTTTTTTGGATTCACTTGAACGTCGATTATCCATTCAACCTGACAGGGGTCCTTTACTTTCCGAAGCTTAAAAAGGACTTTGAAATTCAGAAAAACAAGATTCAACTTTATTCACGGCAGGTATTTATTACTGATGAAGTGAAAGATGTTGTACCGGAGTTCTTGCAATTGCTTCATGGAGTGATAGACTCACCGGACATCCCCTTGAACGTGTCGAGAAGTTACCTCCAGTCCGATTCAAATGTGAAAAAGATCAATGGATACATCACCAAAAAGGTAGCAGATAGATTGGGAGAACTATTCAAAAGCGATCGTCAAGCATATGAGCAAAAATGGGAAGACATTGGCGTATTTGTTAAGTACGGAATGATCAGCGAACCCAAGTTCGATGAGAAAGCAAAGGATTTCGCGCTTGTCAAAAACCTTGACGGTAAGTTTTTTACTGTGGAAGATTACAAAAAGTACATCGAGCCCAATCAAACGAACAAAGATCAAAATGTAGTTGCTCTCTATACCACTGACGAAAAGCAACAGCACGGATACATCGAGACAGCTAAGAAAAGAAGCTACGATGTCATTGATCTCAGCGGCCCGCTAGATTCACATTTTATCGGGCATGTGGAGCAGAAGAATGAAAAGTTGCAACTTCAGCGTGTTGATGCAGATGTAATTGATAAGTTGATTGATAAAGATGAGAAGAAAGAGTCTGTTCTTTCAGAGAAAGAAAACGAAACCCTCAAAGAGGTTTTTGAAAAGGCAATCGATGATAAGAACAACACCGTAAATGTAGAAGCAATGGCTACTGATGACCTGCCCGTGACAGTAACACTTCCGGAGTTTATCAGAAGAATGAAGGATATGCAAGCTGCAGGTGGTGGAGGGCCGATGATGTTTGGTGAAATGCCGTTGAACCTCAGTGTCGCAGTAAATGCCAACCATGCCATGTCAAAGAAGATCCTGGATGCAGAGTCGGAGGAAGACAAGCAGAAACTGGCAAAACAGGCCTACGACCTGGCATTGCTCTCGCAAGGGATGCTGACCGGCAAAGACCTGACTGATTTTATCAATCGTAGCGTAGAGTTAAATCTAAACTAAGCTGCCTTGCAGCACTTAATATATACTCACTATAAAGCCCACTCACGTTTGAGTGGGCTTTTTTAGTTAGGCTCTACCTGCATTACTTCCAAGGCACGAAGCGTAATAACGCTATCAGATTGCCATTTCCCGGTAAATCCTTTAGGGATAATAAGGTAGTCTCCTGGATAGTATCTTTCCATTCTCTCATTGGTGATCATGGTAAGCACTCCGCTTAGTAGATGGATCAAACGCTCTTTGGGATTGTTATTGAACTCTCGTAACCGGTGTCTGACCAAGTTTACTTGCAATTCAACCCCTCGATAGATCTCAGCATTTTCTCCAGCATGAAGTATTGATGATCCCGAAAGAATCTGCCTATCAATAATTTTTGCTTTTGTCATTGGGGAAACGGATGCAGAGTCTGCTCTCCTTTTTGATATTAATGTAAGTTCGAGATGTGACCCACTGCCGCTCACAAAATTGAACTTCCCGCTAAACCCTTTGGGCTGAATAAAATAATCTCCTGCCGTGATTTCCACAGGTTCTTCATCATCCGGTTCCACAATGGCTTTTCCGTCCGCCCAGAAAACGAACTCTTCTATGGGAAACCTCCTAAATTGGTTTGTTCTGTTGGCTATTGAAACCATATAGATAGTAAAGTCTGACCCATCATAGGCTATTTGTTGATAGAAGGAAGTGTCATTCAAATTTTCATTTATCAGGGGAGAGAGGTTTTCTCCTGCCAGGTCTTCTTTTGTGAGTTTTGTTATTTCGTTTTCTCCTCGCTGAGCATTCAGTACCAGAGAAATAAGAATCAGCGATAGGACCAATAGTGTGCTCTTCATTTTTTTTTGAGTCAAAACTGGGGAAGGATCACTCGAAACGAGTACTAGCTTATCCAGAAGGAGTACTAACCGATCTGCTTGGACTCCAGGTTATCCCTAAATTTAGCCGGAGTAGACCCTTTTAAGCGCTTAAAGGCAGAAAAAAATGAAGACTTCGAATTGAATCCAACTTCATAGGCGATGGACTCTAAGGTCAAATATTCGTAGTCTCGCATTAGATCGCAAGCATCTTCGATCCGATATTCAGTGACTAAATCGTGATATTTCTTGTTTAAATTATCATTGAGCATTTGTGATAAAAAGTGCCTAGATACTGAAAGTTTCTTTGAGAGTTTCTCTAGCGTAAGGTTAGCATCACGATAAGGTTTTTCCCTTTTCATAAGGCTTGTGAGTTGTCTCTTTACTTTGTTCACTTCCTCCAAGTCCAGCTTCACTTTGTAGGTTGGAGTGGTCTTCGATTTTCTTTCCAGGTGGTAGAGGAAGTAAACAGAGGCATAGAGTATCATGGAAAAGCCAAGTGGGCCAATGATATAGTTGGTGTAAAGTGATACCACAAACCCCAGACAGATTAGAACAACGGCAAGATAGATGGCCAAGACCCTATTTGTCGTACCCGTTAGAAGATGTGATTGCTTCTTAATCAACCTGTTGAATGACGGCCATAGAAGCGCCCCAGTGAAGATTAAGTAGAACGATAGGACTCCATGGATAGCATATCTAATTAAGTAATCCCATACTTCAAATGACAAAACCATTGCGGCCGTCAGTAAGAGGAGCATGATCAAACATAGGTGTGCCTGCATCACCCTTAATTTAATGCTCCCACGTTTCAACGAGTAGGCAATAAAGTAATAGAGAATAGGCCCCGACATCAGGTGGGCACTAAGACCTAGTTTGATAAACTCTCGGGGTGCATCTTCAAAATAATATAGACATGAAAAACCTGCCCGGACAGCCAGTACAAGTAGTAGCAGTGAAAGAAAAAGGTACTCTTCTGGAAACCTTCTGACGTTGACAAGCAGGTAAAGCCCAAGAACCAGTGAATTGAAAGCTCCTAAGGCCGCAAAAAAAAAGAGGAGGTCATGACTCAGTTCCATTTTCCTAAACTAGAACATTTACAAAAAAAAACGGAAACACTTCTGCCTCCGTTGTTTCTTTTGGAACTATGTTTCTTTCAGCTCAATAAGGGGCTATGGTATTTGCATGGCCAATGCTCGGATCCTGATTTTTACTTCATTCCCAATAAATAATTCACCATTATCCATAAGTCGACTGAATGTTATTCCATAGTCTTGCCGATTGATTGCCAGATCGCCTGTGAGGCCGACAGTTGTAACACCAGTGGGGTCTTTAAAAGGGCCCTTTAGTTCAAAGGGAAATGAGACAGTATTGGTTTGGTCCTTTATCGTAAGGTCGCCATCGACCCAAAGCTCATCTCCTTCCTGGCGAACATTGGTGCTAACAAAAGACAACTCTGTGTACTTTTCAGCGTCCAACCAGATTGCACTGCGTAAATGACCGTCTCGCACTTCGTGATCGGTATCCAAACTTGCTGCTTTGATCGTAACGCTGGCTTTTTCTAAAAACCCTTCGTTATTAATAGAGACTTTACCTTCGTACTCCCTGAACTTTCCAGTAACCTCCCCGACCATAAACCGCTCCACATTAAATTCAATTAAGGTGTGACCGGGGTCAAGAGAATACTCCTGGGCATCTGTGACACTTGAGTAATAGAAAAGAAGTAATACAACCAGTGTCCTTCTTAAAATTTGAGATTGTTTCTTCATTGGTTTTTTTGAAACCAAGAATAGCATGGGTCTCTGCCTAACTCGACAATTCCAATCGGACTTGCCAAATTTTTACCTCACGGCGAGAAATAATTTGGCTTGGACTACCGTTTATCCGCTAATTGTCCAGTGCATTTTTGATTGCCGGGCGTAATAATTTTCGCCATCCTCTGTACCCCTTTTTGTTCATATGGAGTCCATCCTCAATAAAAATGTTCTGCTTTAGTGTACCATCTCTCAGTAACATCGAAGCTCCAAGATCAATGAAGGTCACGTTCTCCTGAGTTGCGATCACCTCCCTAATTTGCCGATCTGCCTCTTGATATTTTGGCCACAAATTCCATCTCGAAATGGATGGTTTCATAGCAATGTAGATCATGGGTGTGCTTGGGTAAGTCTTTGAAAAACTGTCAAGAAAAGTCTTAAATCGGTCGACTGTCTCAGTAACGGTAGCTCCGTCAGCAATATCATTTTCTCCACAGTAGACAATTACTAGCTCCGGTTGATGATCTCCTGCAATTCGACCCCAGTATTGATCCAACTCATACAATGTGCTACCTCCAAAGCCACGATTCAGCACATCGAATCCCTTGAGATCTTTCTCCAAAGAATGCCAGAGACGGATACTCGAACTTCCCGTGAGTAGAATAAAGTCGCTTTTATAGCCACTTTGAGAGTCATCCTCCTCAAAATCTCTGATTTCTTCTTCAAAACGATCTTCTTGAGCAGCTGCCAGAAAAGGAAGTAGACATAAAAGCAATAAGAACAACCGGTTTCGTAACATAAGTCAAATTTACTTGCTGCTGACTTAACAAAATAGACACAACTGGATCAAAGAATTAATCAAATGACGAAATGGTAGATCATTACATAATGGCAAACACTGCCGCCGAGAACAAACAGATGAAAGATTGCATGGTTAAACTTGATTTTTTTCATACTATAAATTACAGCACCCAAAGTGTAGCAAACACCTCCA
>CAZQDI010000074.1:0-19057 GCA_964591785.1 uncultured Roseivirgaceae bacterium | reverse complement strand
GGTAGGGATTCCATTTGTCGCATCCGGAGGAATTGGCACGGGCTCACAGCTTGTAGCAGCTTTGTCACTTGGTGCTGAAGGAATTAACATGGGGACCAGGTTTCTGGCTACGCAGGAAGCTCCGGTTCATGCCAATGTGAAGCAGGCCATCATTGATGCCACCGAATTAGACACGCGTTTGATCATGCGCAATCTGACCAATACAGAGCGGGTGCTGAAGAACAAGGCCGTGGAAGAGCTCGTAGAACTAGAGAAGGAACGAGGTGCTGAGATCACTTTTGATGAAGTGGCTCCGTTTGTAGTGAGCAAGTATCGCGACATCATGAAAAATGGTAACATGGATGCAGGTGCCTGGAGCTGCGGAATGGTAGCAGGACTGATCCATGACATCCCCACCTGCCAGGAACTCATTGATCGGATCATGGACGATGCCAATCAAATCATCCGGGAACGGCTAGCTAAGCTCTAGACGAGCCAAGTTGCTCCTCGATACTTCGGGTTACAGGTGAATCCACCTCTCCGGTATGGGCAGTGGATTTATTTTCGATCAGCATGATTTGACACTCTTCCGTGGAAGAGACCCGATGATTTACTCCTCTATCCACCACGTAAAAATCTCCTTTTTTCATGATAAAGGGGTTTTTGCCCTCTTCTTCGAAAAGTAACTCCCCTTCCAGGATGAAGAAGGCCTCGTCTTCGTTGCGGTGATTGTGCCAGGGGATGTCCTCTCCTTTTATTTTAGCCACCTTTACGTACACATCATTCACTTCGCCGACCACTTTCGGAGAAAAGTACTCCTGAACTTTTGCTAAATGCGACTGAATATTCATGCGCTAAATATACGGATAATGTAAGTCTGAGTTTGTCAACACTTACTTTTGCCTGCATGCCAATTGTTGATTTAGTCGTTGCACCAGAAGTAGGGTTTGATCCCAACCATCTACACGATCATTTGACTCAGATTGGCAGGATAAAAGCCGGCCAGTACTTTTCCATTTTGAGGCGATCGGTTGACGCACGGCAACGGGCCATTAAGGTAAACCTCCGTGTGGAAGTAAGGGATACACCTCCGGAAGTAGAATATGTTGAATATTTTCACCAGGAGCAGGATGTCAGCAATGCACCACCAGTCGTGATTGTAGGAGCGGGTCCTGCTGGCTTATTTGCAGCGATTAAGGCCATTGAAGGTGGCCTAAAACCCATTGTCATCGAACGGGGAAAAGATGTGCGCAGTCGCAGAAGGGATCTGGCCGCGATCAATAAGGAGCATGTGGTCAACCCGGAGAGTAACTATTGTTTTGGAGAGGGTGGAGCCGGTACGTACTCCGATGGAAAATTGTATACCCGATCTAAGAAAAGGGGCAGTGTCCGTCGTGTTTTTGAAATTTTGGTGGCACACGGAGCGACACCCGACATCCTATTTGAAGCGCACCCACATATCGGGACCAACAAGCTCCCGAAGTTGGTAACGGCTCTTCGCGAATCCATCGAAGCAGCTGGAGGAGAGGTTTTGTTTGACACCAAGGTGACAGGTTTTTTGATTGAGCAGGGTGAAATGAAAGGAGTGGTTACCCATCACGGACAGGTGAAAGGAGTGGCGGTGCTTTTGGCCACCGGACATTCTGCCCGTGATATCTTTCGGTTATGCCAAAGCTCGGGAGTGAAAATTGAAGCAAAGCCATTCGCATTGGGGGTGCGTATCGAGCACCCCCAACAATTGATCGATCAGATACAATACAAATGCGAACATCGAGGAGAGTACCTGCCTGCATCGGCCTACTCATTGGTTGCCCAGACCCGGATCAAGGAAGTCGAACGTGGCGCTTTTTCCTTTTGTATGTGTCCGGGAGGATTTATTGTCCCTGCGGCTACAGCACCCGGCGAGCTGGTAGTCAATGGGATGAGTCCTTCTCGGAGGGATAGTCGCTATGCTAATTCAGGAGTAGTGGTAGCCGTAGAGTTGGAAGACATCGAAGCATATCATCGTTATGGAGATTTGGCTGCGATGGAATTTCAGGCGTCTGTGGAAAAGAAAGCGTGGCTGGTAGGAGGTCAGACACAAGCAGCTCCAGCCCAACGAATGCAGGATTTTGTTGACGGCAAGAGCTCTTCCAGTCTACCCGACACTTCGTATCAGCCGGGACTGTCCTCACAAGACCTGATGGAAGTCCTGCCATCTTTTATTGGCAAACGGCTTCGGCAAGGGTTCCAGGTCTTTGGTCAGAAAATGAAAGGCTACCTGACGAATGAAGCACAATTGGTGGGAGTAGAGAGTCGTACCTCATCTCCGGTCAGAATTCCCAGAAATCGCGAAACATGCGAACATGTGGAAATAAAAAGGTTATTTCCCTGTGGTGAAGGGGCCGGTTATGCAGGTGGCATCGTGTCAGCTGCCATGGATGGGGAGCGATGTATGGAAGGAATACTCGGCTTGTATCACGCCTCGTCCGTAAAATGACGTTCCGTTTTTTGTTGACTGAATTTTTGCTGATTGTATTCCGCCGATCTGCCTTTGGCAATGGATAGAGATTGCCATTCAGCACCTTTGATGATTTTCCCTAAGTAGATGATCTGGCCGATGTGAGATGCGTAATGCGCGAGTTGGCGATGGATTGCATCGATCACCGTATGACCTTCATTGCGGATGTAGACGGTTTTAGCAAGGTCAGACTCGTCAAGTTGTTTGAGTGCTCCTAGAAAGCACGTCCATCCCTCTTCCCACTTCGCATTGAATTCATCCCTAGATTTAATGGTGGATTCGAACTCCCCGTCACGGTCCCGCCATTCTTTTTCACCATCTTCGGAGAGAAAATTTGTCCACCTGGAGCGCATGTTTCCCCAAAGGTGTTTGACAATGATCGCAATGCTATTGGCATCTTCCGCAGGCTCAAGATGTAACTCATCGTCGGTAAGTTGATCGAACGTTTTTTCACCCAGTGATTTATAGTACTCGAGAAGTTTTATCAGGTTTTCTATCATGTTGCTTAGAATTTGATCAGGGCCTCTGCTTGCTCTTGGAGTAGCTGGACCCCAATCGGATCAACCACCTCACCGTTTTCCATACGTTCATGGATGCTCATCAATTTTGGTTTGAGTGCCAGGACATGCATGCCAAGGTAATGGAAGATATCCGTCAGGTGACTCATCGCCAGGGCGCTTCCCTGTACACCCGATGAGAGTCCGACCAAGGCACATTTTTTGTCTTTTAATGGGCTGGGAAATTCCAGTGCATCGATAAATAACTTAAGAATTCCGGGAAACGATCCATTGTATTCTGGAACGATGAAGACGAACTTATCCGATCGTTTCATCAGATCTACCATCGGTTGGAAGTCTGCATTTTTTCCATTGTTTTCGTAAAATGCAGTAGTGAGAAAGTCAGCAGGTAATTCCTCCAAATCCAATATGGACGACTCGGCTCCCAATTTGGTCAAGATCTCCTTATATTGAACCGCGATTCTGTAGGAATTGGCTTTCTTTCTATTTGTGCCGCTAACGATGGTAATCATAAAAGGATTATGCTCTTTATTGCGCTTCTTAGGTTACTTAAAAATATTTACGGTTTTATTTGCGTTTCAAATCACGCTGGGTGATTGATAAACTACAAACTCGATTCTTGCATAAAGGTTCCAAATGTCAATAACTGTTCAAAATCTTACCAAAATTTATGGCGCGCAAAAAGCCCTGGATGGGGTGAGCTTTGTGGCTGAGAAAGGGAAGATTACTGGGTTTTTAGGTCCAAATGGTGCAGGCAAGTCTACGACCATGAAAATAGCCACTGGCTACATTGAGGCGACATCGGGCAACGTCCTGGTTGATGGAGTAGATGTAGGAAGTCAGCCATTGAAAGCCAAGCAGATCACAGGTTATTTGCCGGAGCATAATCCACTTTACCTCGAAATGTATGTCAAAGAATACCTTTCATTTGTAGCCACTGCGTATGGGATGAAAAACATTTCTCAGCGAGTCAAGGATATGATTGAATTGGTAGGTCTGGAGCGGGAGGAGAATAAGCGATTGCAAGCCTTATCGAAAGGATACCGGCAGCGGGTTGGTCTTGCGCAGTCGCTCATTCATGATCCGCAGGTATTGATCCTGGATGAGCCTACCAGTGGGTTAGATCCGAATCAGTTGGTGGAAGTTCGAAAGGTAATTAAGCAGGTAAGCGAAAATAAGACCGTACTTTTCTCCACCCACATCATGCAGGAGGTGGAGGCACTTTGTGATAATGTCGTCATTATCCATCAAGGGTCTATCGTAGCCAATAGTAAAGTAGAAGACTTAAAAACAAGCCGAAAAGACTCCTTTGCCTATTTGGTGGAGTTTGAGGAGGCTGTGGATGAATCGCATTTCAGTTCACTCGGCCTCACCATTTCAAGCGAAGAAAATCATCAATACCGCATCAGTTCGGAAACGGAAGATCCGCGAAAGGTGATCATGAAAGTAGCTGGGGAGCATGAGCTTCCTTTGGTGAACATTTCCAAGGTAGCGCAGTCGTTGGAAAAGGTCTTTCAGGAATTAACACAGGACGCATGATAGCTATTTTAAGAAAAGAGATCAACGAATTCCTTAATTCTCTCATCGCCTATGTGGTGATCGGCATCTTTTTGATCGGAATTGGGCTGATCATGTGGGTTTTCCCTGATACCAATGTGATGGATTATGGCTATGCGAGTATGGAGTCATTGTTTGCATTGGGCCCTTATGTTTTTATGTTTTTGATTCCTGCGATCACCATGAAATCATTTGCCGAAGAAAAACGAAATGGCACCATTGAGTTGTTATATACCCTGCCGTTCAGGGAACTTGATATTGTGTTGGGGAAATTCTTTGCCGGTTTTGTGTTGGTGCTGTTTTCCATCCTTCCTACGCTCATTTATTACTTCTCACTTTCCTACCTGGCGAACCCGGTTGGCAACATCGATACGGCGGGAATCGTGGGGTCCTATATCGGCCTGATTTTACTTGCCGGTATCTTCACTTCCATTGGAATCTTTGCATCCGCGCTTTCGAAGAGCCAAATTGTCTCGTTCATTCTTGCTGCCTTCTTATGTTTTGTATTTTATGCAGGTTTTGATTCGATTGCTTCCATCAATATTTGGTCAGACACGTTGTTTTTTGTGAAACAGATTGGAATACTGGCCCATTATGAATCGTTGAGCAAGGGGCTCATCGATTTTAGCGATGTGATCTACTTTTTATCTATGATTGTACTGGTCATTTATTTGACTCGTATGGTATTAACGATGCAAAAAGGATGAACAACAATCAACTACAGCCCATCCTTCAGACCATCATCGTCGTACTTGCAATCTGGCTGATCAATCAACTGGCGGATAGAAACCCGATTCGACTGGACTTGACAGAAGAGAAGCGATACACCATCAACGAGGCGACCAAAGTAGCACTGAGAGCATTGGATCAGGAGGTATTTTTCTCCATCTATTTGTCCGGTGATTTGCCCAGTAATTTTGAGCGTTTTCAAACCTCCATAGAGGAAATGTTGGAACAATTTGCCGTGGAAAGCGGAAACCAAGTGACGTACCAGTTTACCGATCCCTCGCAAGCCAGTAGCACTCAAGCTCGTAATCAGTTCTATCAATCGCTGATTGAGAAAGGAGTGGAGCCGACCAACCTTACGTACAAAAATGCCGATGGTGATCAAATGCAAAAGTTGATCTTTCCCGGAGGGGTGGCTGCTCAGGGGATGAACGAGGTTCCGGTCAACCTCCTTAAAGGCAATCGAGCTTCGGGTTATGAAGAACAACTCAATCAGGCCATTGAAGGATTGGAGTACCAGCTTGCTTCGGCAATCATTCAATTGAAGGGCAGTCGCAAAGGAAAAGTAGGTTATATCACCGGACATGGTTCTCCCGACTCTTTGGAGATTGCTGGATTTAAACGAGCCGTTCTCTCCAAGTACGACTTATACGATGTTAGCCTCACAGATAAAGTGGAACTGGTTGGATATGATGCCATTGTTGTGGCAAAACCAAGTGAGCCGTTCAGCGAGCAGGAAAAGTACTTACTGGATCAGTACCTGATGAAAGGTGGAAACGTGCTCTTCTTCCTGGATGCGCTAAGCATTTCAAGCCTCGACAGTGTTTTTGGCGAAGGGACCGTGGCCATTCCGAGGGAACTAAACCTGACGAACTTACTATTTAGGTATGGAGCAAGGATTAATCAGAATTACATTCTGGATGTGAATAGTGGTCAATTTCCTGTCGTGACCGGCAATCTTGGAGATCAGCCCCAGATCCAGATGATACCATGGCCATTTTATCCCGTACTGACAAATTTCTCTTCCCATCCGGCAGTTCGGAACTTGGATGCAATTCGTGGACAGTTCATTTCAGAGGTTGATACCGTGAAAGCTGTGGGGATAACAAAGACCCCTTTGTTAACCACGAGTCAGTATACCAAGCTTTTGGGTCCTCCGGTCCGTGTGGCGTTTAACGACCTTAGAGACAAGCTAAGGCCTGAGCAGTTTACAGATGGTCCGAAAACCATTGGATACCTCTTAGAAGGAAAATTCACTTCTGTTTATGCCAAACGGTTGATTCCAAGGGGCTTTGATAAGGATGATTTTATTTCTAAAGGTCAGGAGGGCAAAGTGGTGGTTTTTGGGGATGGAGACATTGTTAGGAATGAGATCGATCCGGAAACAGGAGAGCCATTAGGACTGGGAGTAGAGCCTTTCAATGGTGCTACCTATGCCAATGAAGACTTTTTACTCAACCTATTGAGCTATGTAGTCGATGATTCCGGACTGATGGCAACACGATCACGCCAGGTAAAAATCCGACCGTTGGATCGCGTGAAAATACAGCAAGAACGCACAAAATGGCAACTTGTTAATGTTGCGCTGCCTGTGTTGATTGTCATTGTTCTGGGCTTGTTGAAGTCAGTTTTGAGAAAGCAAAAGTTTGCCAAAAAATGAATAAGACGACCACTTATATCTTGATTATTCTTGGCTTACTAGTGATCAACGGATGGCTGTTCTTTTCTGATGGTTCATCTGCTCCGGAAGGTGCTAAACGCTATTTTGAAGCTGAAGACTTGCAACGTGTAGCTCAATTCACTTTTACCAGGGAAGGAGAGGCCACTACGATTAGGAAGGAAGGAAACGGGTGGATCGTCAATGACCGTTTTCCCGCGGATGACCGGTTTGTAAATACACTATTTTCCATCCTCGATCGAATCGAAGAGATCAGGAACATAAGCGACTGGAATGGAGACCTCTCAGGTCAAGTAGAAGTGCTTCTTACTGATAATACCGTACAATACTTTCAGATTGCCAGCAACGCCACTAAGACGAAGTCCTATTTTATCACAGATGAAAAGGCAGTCGAAGTAGTTGTGCCGGGATATAAAGACAACGTCGTTGATGTGTTTCTTCTTCATGCCGATCAATGGAGGAGTAGATTGGTCATTGATGCTAGCTGGAGATCCATTCAGCGCTTAACCATTCAGTCGGCAAGTCAAGAGCCTCTGGAATTACGATTTGATGACTCATTCTTTTTGGTCAACGGAATTCCCCCGCAAGACAGTTCTGCTGTCGTCGATTATCTGAATCAGTTTCAGTACTTCGAGGCCAATGAGATGATTTCTCAGGGTAGGTTTCCTGACTTGGATAGTTTGGCTACCACCAGCCCTTTGGCAACGATTGAAATTGACGATATTAAAGCAGAAACTCCGACTACTTTGACAGTCTATCCAAGCCTACCCAACCAAACCTACCATTTGGTTACAGTGGAAAATAAAATGATGGTGATCGATGCGAAAAGAATGAGCGGAATGCTCGTTTCTGCACAGGATTTTATGAACCTGAATTGAGGCAAATGTCTCGCAAAATGTGATTAATTTAGCGTCCCAGTTCGAGGTCACTCACTCACTAAGCTTTACGAATACATATGAAATTTATAGTATCATCATCTTACCTATTAAAGCAGCTTTCCGCAATAAATGGAGTAATTACAACAAATCCTGTTGTTCCTATCTTGGAGAATTTTCTTTTTGAAATTAGCGACGGGAACCTGACAGTAACAGCCTCCGACCTACAAACCAGTATGATCACAGAGTTGCAAGTAGAGGCCAAGGAGGACGGCAGCATTGCGATTCCTGCCAAGATCTTACTTGAAACTCTAAGAAATCTTCCGGAGCAGCCCGTTACGTTTTCAATCGATAGCAATACCTACAGTATTGAAATCAATTCTGACAATGGTAGGTACAAGCTGGCCGGAGAGAATGCCACAGACTTTCCCAAGATTCCTACTGTTTCTGATGGATACTCAGTGAACATGTCTTCCGACGTTTTGGCCAAGGCCATCAATAATACCATTTTTGCTACTTCCAATGACGAGCTGCGGCCTGCCATGACCGGTGTTTATGTAAAATTGGATGAAACAAATACTACCTTCGTTGCCACCGACAGTCACCGACTGATCAGGTACAGAAGGGTAGACGTGGCTGCAGATATGGGGCACAGCATGATCATCCCCCGAAAAGCACTGACGCTGCTAAAAGCAACATTGCCGTCCGAGTTGACGAACGTCAACGTGGAATTCAATACTTCCAATGCATTTTTCAATTTCAATCAGGTCAAAATGATTTGTCGATTGATTGATGAACGTTTCCCTGATTATGAAAATGTCATTCCCCTGGATAATAACAACACGCTCGTTGTAAAAAAGGATGAACTCTTAAGTTCTTTGAAGCGAATTGCCATCTATGCAAACAAAACCACCCACCAGGTCCGACTTAAAATCACGGGCAGCGAGCTAATGGTTTCTGCTGAAGATCTTGATTTTTCCAACGAAGCTAACGAGCGCCTATCGTGTGAACACGATGGCGAAGATTTAGAGATTGGATTCAATGCCAGGTTCTTAGTGGAGATGTTGAGCAATATCGACTCTGATGAGATCACTTTGAACCTTAGTGCACCGAATAGAGCGGGTATCATCACACCCAATGAGAAGGAAGAAGAAGAAGATATCCTGATGTTGGTAATGCCTGTGATGCTCAGCAATCAGGTTTGATCCACAGCTAAAAAATCAATTGATGAAGGCGATGAAGTACATCGCCTTTTTTTATTCCTCTTGCTCTAACTCTTTGACCATTTTCTTTAGCCTTTTGATCTTTCGACCATAGATCAGGTGAACCATAAAGGTCATTAGCCCGCCAACGATGCCCAGCATTACCAGCATCACGGATAGGAACTTTAGCCAATCTAAAAAGGAGTCCATTTTAACGAGAACTTCTGCGTTTTCCGGCTCGAACGCCGACATTAAAGCTCCTACTAAAAGTGAGAGCCAAATCACTACTTTGTAGTGCAGCAGGTAGAACCGCAAATACCCGTACACCTTCTTCAGATTTTGGACCACATTTCGGTCGTAGCTGAAACGATTGATGGCACGGATGAGGAATTGATAATAAAAGAGATATCCAAGACATAGTACCGCGTAAAGGGTCAATTCGATGCCACCATAACTCGAGCCCAAATAATAGATCACAAGAGGCGCCCCAACGATGGTCAGCCAAAACTCAATCCATAGAATCACCTTTACCCAATATAAAGTGGTTTTTGTACCCTTTCGCTCCAACATATTAAGTTGCAGCGAAGCAGGATCCTCGAGCTCTTTACTGTTATTCCAAATGGATCGGATGTCTAACTCTTCAGCCATTGATCATTTGCTTAAGTTTATCCTTTAATCTATTCACCTTCACCCCAACGTTTGAAACAGTAATACCAAGAATATCACTCATCTCTTTATAACTTTTATCTTCCAGGTACAGAAGAATGATAGCCCTGTCTGACTCTTTCAGTTGTCTAATTCCTTTGTAAAGCATCTCAATTTGCTCTTTCTCAGGGTCATGTTCCTCCGACTTCGAAATACCAACCTCCAAGGGGATGGTGTCCAACTTTCGTTTTAATTTCTTTGAGTGTGATAAACACACATTAAGCGTAACACGGTATACCCAGGTAGAAAGTTGAGAGTTTCCTTTAAAGGATTTATGAGACCTCCAAAGTTGCAACGTGACTTCCTGCACCAAGTCTTTTAAAGACTCTTCATCTCTTGAGTACGCTCTGCACAAATGCATAATGAGCGCCATGTTTTCCTCTACATACGATTTGAAGAAATCTTCTGACACTTAATACTAAGGTTGGTTATCAAATACCTCGATTTATAACATCAAGGAGTTATTTTTTTTTCGCAGCCGCTTTTCCACCCCTTCTTCCCTTCTTCTCAGGAGCTTTTTCAGCCAATTCCTTACATTCCTCGTAGGTCAATTCTTCAGGTACTTTGTCTTTAGGAATTTTGACGTTTTTCTTCCCAAACTTAATGTATGGGCCCCATCGTCCGTTTAATACCGCCACGTTCTCATCCTCATCAAATGTTTTGATGTACTTATTGGCATCTGCTTCACGCTTTTCGTGAATGAGTTCAATGGCTTCCTCAGCACCGATGGTCAAGGGATCCTGTTCTTTTTTGAGCGAAACAAATTTGCCATCATGTCTAATGTATGGGCCAAAACGACCTATTGCAGCGACCATTGGCTTATCCTCAAACAACCCAACCTCTCTGGGTAATTTGAACAGCTCTAAGGCCTCTTCCAGCGTAATGGTGTCCATAAATTGCCCATGCTTGAGGCTGGCGTACTGAGGCTTCTCTTCTCCTTCAATCAATTCACCTTTCTGGACATATGCACCGTATTTTCCATGTCTTGCATAGATTTTTTCGCCGCTCACTGGATCCGTCCCCAGTTCTTTTACTTGGTTGACTTCGGAACGATCTAGATCCTTTGATTTTTCGACCGTGGAGTGAAATCCGCCATAGAACTGATCAATCATTTTGTTCCAGACGGTCTTACCTGTAGCAATGTCATCAAATTGCTGCTCTACATCGGCGGTAAAATGGTAGTCTACGACATTTGGGAAATGATCGACGAGAAAGTCATTGACCACCATGGCCGTGTTCGTCGGGAATAGTTTATTCTTTTCAGCACCTGTGATTTCAGTGGCTTCGTTTCTGCGAACTTCTCCATCTCTCAGATTGAGTTCGATAGAAATACGCTCATAACCTTCTCTGGCATCTTTTTCAACGTAGTTCCTTTTCTGTACTGTTGAGATGGTCGGTGCATAGGTAGAGGGTCTTCCAATACCCATTTCTTCCAGTTTCTTCACAAGACTTGCTTCGGTGTACCTTGGGGGGTGCCTGGAGAAGCCTTCTTTTGCCAGTAGTTCTTTCAGATCCAGGATTTGTCCAATACTTAGGGGAGGTAACATGTTTGCGTTTTCTTCCTCACCTTCTTCATCGGTCGACTCAATGTATACTTTCAGAAACCCATCAAACTTGACTACTTCACCTTTTGCAACCAGCTTTTCATCGGTGGAGGAAATGCCAATGGTCGCAGTGGTTTTCTCAAGTTGGGCATCGGCCATTTGGGAGGCAATTGCCCTTTTCCAGATCAGATCATAGAGTCGTTGTTCCGCATCGTCTTTCCCGGCAGATTGACTGCCGAAGTCAGTTGGTCTGATGGCTTCGTGTGCCTCCTGAGCACTGCTGTTTTTGGTTTTGAAAACTCGCTGATGAGCGTAGTCAGGTCCGAAATTGGACTGAATGGCCGAGGCAGCTCCGTTGAGCGCTTCCTGAGACAGGTTCACCGAGTCTGTCCGCATATATGAGATCTTACCAGCCTCATAGAGTTTTTGGGCAATCGACATTGTTCTGGCTACTGAATAACCCAATTTCCTACTCGCTTCTTGCTGCAAAGTAGAGGTGGTAAATGGCGGTGCCGGGGACTTTTTTGCAGGTTTAGTTTCCAGGTTTTCTATGGTGAATGTGGCTCCCAGACACTTGTTAAGGAAATCAGCGGCGCTTTGCTCTTCTTTAAATTTCTTGGGAAGCTCTGCCTTCAATACTTTACCTCCTTCCAGATTGAAGAAAGCAGTAGCTTTGAAGCTTGATTCTGGTTTAAATTTTGCGATTTCACGTTCTCTTTCAACCACAAGTCTGACCGCTACAGACTGCACCCTTCCTGCAGAAAGGCCACCTTTGATCTTCTTCCATAATATTGGAGATAATTCGAAACCTACCAACCTATCAAGGATTCTTCTTGCTTGTTGTGCGTTGACAAGATCAACATCAATGCCGCGTGGATTCTGGATGGCATTCTGGATGGCATTTTTAGTAATTTCCCTAAAAACGATTCGTCGTGTCTTCTTGTCATCTAAATCCAGTGCCTCTGCAAGATGCCATGAAATAGCTTCACCTTCGCGGTCATCATCCGATGCCAGGAAGATGGTCTCAGCTTCCTTGGCCAATTTTTTTAGCTCTTTAACGACGTCTTTTTTGTCCTTGGAAATTTCATAGGTGGGGGAAAATCCGTTGGAGATGTCAATAGCAGAATCATCTTTAGGTAAGTCACGCACATGCCCATATGAAGACTTTACTGAATAGTCCTTTCCAAGATATCCTTCAATGGTCTTTGCTTTGGCAGGTGATTCAACGATGACAAGATTTTTACCCATGGCTCAGTGTTTGAATTCGTAAACATAACACGAGTATTTAAATCCTGTTTAACCAAATTTTTAAAATTGATGGATTCCATAAATTTGAAGACCAACTTTGAGAGCAGTTTATTACCTTTAGAATCATTGACAACTCGCTTCTCCAAGTCACATGAAACTTTATTTGATAAGACATTCCTATGCTGAATCTTCCTCGGGAGGCGCTGATTTTGATCGAGCCTTGACCAGTGAAGGATTAAATATGGTAAGAGAGCTCGGTAGACATCTTAGGAAAAGTCCTTTTAATCCCTCCAAAATTCTTTGCAGCACTTCACGAAGGACGAGAGAGACAGCTCTCAATCTGATCGAAGAGCTCGAAATGAATGAGAAAAGCGTCGAATATAAGGATGTAATTTACAATGCTTCTGTCCGAGAGTTATTAGGTGAAATCAGTGAACAAAGTGATGAGATAAACGAAGTCGCCTTGATTGGTCACAATCCGACCATCACCTATTTTGCCGAATACCTGACAGGTGAAACGATTGGAAATATGGAGCCTTGCAGTATCGTTACTATTTCATTTGTCAGGAAAATAAAATGGGAAAAGATTTCTCAGGCCAGTGGTCAACTAAGTTCCTATTTTCATCCAAAACAGTCAGATGTATAATCCAAGTGATATTGGTAAGAAAGGGGTGATTTTTGGGTTGCCTTACTCCGTTGCTGAATCTGATCTTGTCTTTCTTCCGATCCATTTAGATGTGACAGCTTCTTATGGTGACGGTACTTCTAAGGCACCCAATAAGATTCTAGCAGAATCCTCCCAGTTGGATTTGTCGCTTTTGCAAATATCGAATCCTTGGGAACTTAAAATGGCGATGCATCCACCGATTGTTTCGAAGAGTAAAAATGAAATCCATCGGGGCAGGGCCAAGAGTGTCATCAAATCGCTGGAATCCGGAAAACAAGTAGATCAGGAGCAAGTCGATTTCGTGAATGAGTTCTGTGAGCAGGAACATGAGAAAATTGAAAGCTTGTGCAAGTTGTTTTTGGAAGA
This sequence comes from uncultured Roseivirgaceae bacterium, assembly GCA_964591785.1. Classification (GTDB taxonomy): domain Bacteria; phylum Bacteroidota; class Bacteroidia; order Cytophagales; family Cyclobacteriaceae; genus Ekhidna. The sequence goes on along the minus strand of CAZQDI010000074.1, from coordinate 5,492 downwards.
GAATAAACTGGTGGCTATTGTAGGTGGAGATCATTCTTCACCCTTGGGCTTAATTAAAGCCCTGGCAGGAAAAGGGAATTTTGGTATTCTGCAAATAGATGCCCATATGGACCTCAGAAAGGCCTACGAAGGCTTTGAATTTTCACATGCCAGTATCATGTACAATGCACTTCAAAATGAATCAGTCTCAAAGCTTGTTCAGGTTGGCATCCGTGACTTTTGTGAAGAAGAAGAGCAGGTACAGGAGCATTCAAAGGACCGTATTCAGGTATATTACGATGAGAAAATCCAGGAATCAAAAATCAAGGGAAGTTCGTGGTTGACGCTGTGCGATGAGATTGTGAGTCACCTGCCTCAAGACGTATACATTAGTTTCGATATGGATGGATTAGATCCGTCATTATGTCCAAATACAGGCACACCAGTTCCAGGCGGGCTTACCTTTCAAGAAGCCATTATGTTGATTGATAACGTGGTTCGAACGGGCAGAAAAATCGTAGGTTTCGATGTTTGTGAGACTGGAAACCACCCCTGGGATGCGAATGTTGCATCGAGGATACTGTTCAGGCTAGCTGCTTACTCAGGAGTTTCACATGATTTACTGAAGCTTAGATAGCAATGCCCTGAACTTCTTGGAATTGTATTTAGCCATTCCGTGATTTTTCACCTTGATCTTGCCGTCTTTTGATAGGAGATAGGTGGTAGGTATCGATTGAATGTCATAAGTGCTTGGCAGGGATGAATTCAGGAAGTAAACCGGGAAGGTGAATCCCTTCTCTTCAATAAACTTCCTTGCTTTTTCTTTATCTCGATCAAGTGAGATCATTACAAATGCAGTTCCCGTGTCTTGCTCATAGAGGTGGTGGATGTCAGGCATTTCTGCGATGCAAGGGGGACACCAGGTAGCCCAGAAATTAAGAAATACCACTTGTCCCTCAAACTCCGTGAAAGAAAGTTCATTTCCCAGGAGGTCCCTCAACTGAAAATCATAGGAAGCCTCAAGTTCCTTTTCGACGAGATCGGGGGAGAAAATACCAGTGGCCAGTACCCCTTGCTGTAGTTTGCCAATAACTTGCGTCTGCCAACCTCCCAAGTAGATAACACCAACTACTATGATTAAGACGGCCCACTCAATGATTTCTCTTTGCTTCTTTCTTTTGTTTTTCATTTACGTACCAATTACATCATTCAAGTCAAAAAGATTCAGTCAAAGAGTACAATGGTAAATTCCAGACTTAGATTTTTATATTTTTACTTGTTTGAATTACCAATCATATGAAGTTCAGGGCAATCACCACATTCTTATCATTTGTTTTCATATTCTTCAATGTTGACGGACAAAAGATAAAATACAAGGAACTTTTTCCAATTCTTGATGCAAAGAACTATGCAGAAGGAGGGCCACAACTTATCGCTTACTTAGCCAGTTTGAAAAAGGATGAAGCTAACCCCAATCTGCAAATGGGTTTGATGCTTGAAGATAGATTCCTGAACTATGATATTATTTCTGATTCTTCTAACATTTATGCCTCCGGGGACTCTTCAGTGCTTTACCTCGAAAAGGCAAAAACCCTGATTACTGAAAAAGAACTAAAGAAGAATGATGAATACTACCAGGCTTTTTTTAGGAGAGATCTGAGAACCGGAGAGTTTGGGATCAAAGTATCAGACGTACATTTAGATATCGAAAAGAAGATTGAATCCATCAAAACACGGATAGCAGATGTAAGATCGATCAACAATTCACTCAATCGAATACAGGCGAAGTATGTTGGAGTCAATAAGATGTATCTGTCCTTAGCTGCATCATACGAGGATTTCAACTCTCTTCTGTTGTCGATTTCTGCAGACGATCAATCCAAGATTGGAGAAATTCAGAATGCCTCCGCGGAAGTAGTTTCAGAAGCCAAATCGATACAGGAAATTGCACAGCGTCTGGGCTCAGAGAAATATAAAGATGAAGTTGAAATTAAGCCGATTGAAACTTTTGCAAAAGATGGGAAAGAGATCACCGATGTAAAAAATGGATCAATAACTTTGTGGGATTATGAAACATGGTCGCGAGAAACAAGCTCAGAAATTAGGGGAGGTGTGGGTTTGTTTAAGACAATGATTACCAACTATACCGCTGACATTAGATCTAAAAAGTCTCGATTAAAGAAAAGTCAGGAAGCTGAAGGGTTGGTTGTTCCCGGAGAGATCGTTGCTTCCTTTGAAAAGTACGCTCCAAATTCAGATGTTCTCACACTGCTTAAAGTGGAGGCTTTCGAGGCTCGAGTCATAAAGAATGTCGATCTACAACTTAATCGAGCTTTGATGGATTCTACAAAAATTGGCGCTCAATTGGACATCTATACGCAAGCCAAAGGGAATGTAGACACCCTGTATACGTTAATTAATTCCACAAGTATAGAAGGTCTGGCAGCAGCAAAGAAGAACTTCCCGGATTACATCAACAGTTTCTTCAGTTCTCATGGGACGGCCTCTAAATATGTCGAAGAAATGAAGCGATGGTCAAGCCGAAATAAAGAGTGGATAACAAACTCGGTGGACTATTGGTCCGAAAGAAACAAATGGGGAATCATTGCCAAAGAAGGTGAGCCCGAACGAAAGATTGCACTTTTTCTCACGGATTCTCTCTACAGCGGATTTAAGGTGCTTCGAGTCAATAAGTTCTCAATTCCACAAGTAGTTATTTGTGGAGTAGATTCCCTCAAACAAAAAGGATACTTAGGATCTTTTGGAGAAGATCGGGTGGAACAATGGGCTATGGAGTTTGATTTGCCTGATTCTGAAGGGTTGATTTATGAAATTGATACCATCCCAGCCACCGACGGCGCCACAAGTTTTTACGTTTACAATGAAAATAGTGAGGAAGACAATCTGTCAGCTGTTAGCTATACAGATGCAGGTACCCTGGAGTGGGCTGTCACGGTAACAGTTGCCAAAAAACCTGTGGATTTTAAGTTTGATGACCTGACACAGGAACTAACCATTCTATTGTATCCGGAAGAAGAACTACCGCTGGATTCTGATGATTTGGGATACATAGTAATTGACAGAACAGGAAATGTCCGTTAGAAATCTTCTACTATTCATTTCTGCATGGATCTTCGGGTCTTGTGATTCCGATTTTTTTCCTGGTGGACTCTATGATTATCAAATTGAACGGTTGCTATCGGGTGGTGATAGCAAAGTTTGGAATCAAGTGGTCAATTCAACAGACTGTCAAGATTCGGTAAAATTACTTATTGAATTGGTCAGCTCAAGTTCCGATGATTCAATTGCGGTGTCGCTGATTTCTTACAATTTCGGGCTTAATGAGCTCCCAAACAGCTCCTTATGCCAGCTTACGGACACAGTTCTTTTAGGAAATGCCGATGCGAGCTCGTTTTCTGACGCACTACTTTTTACCGATTCATTAAATTTTAGTAATGGTGATTTTTGGATTATTAAGGAAATAACCGCACAAAGGATCGAAATTCTAAACTCCTTAGAATCAACATTTTATTTGAGTCAGTAACGTCCGCGGACGGGTTTTTTCGATTAAGGGATAAAAAAGCCGGATTACATGCCTTTTTTAGGCATGCTACAATAAAAGTTTTTGATTTATTTTGAGGCTGAATACAAACATTTTAAGATGTTATACCCTAAGCAGCCGAGATTAAGCGTTTTCTTATTACTTTTTTTTGTTAGCCTTATTACCTTTTCACAGACGACTTCCACGACCACTGGTCCATGGAATACCGGAGCCACCTGGGTAGGGGGTTCGGTCCCATCACCTGGTGCAGATGTGGTAATTGCCGCAGGAGACGTGGTGACCGTAGATGTTGACAACATAGATATTAACTCCCTCACTGTAGAGGCAGGGGCAAGTCTGATTGTAGCAGATGCTACTGGGCCGTTTGCCATGAATATTTCTGGAGACCTGGCGAATCAGGGGACTATTACTTTCTTAAGTGGTGCCGGTACCGGTGAGGTCAACATCACTTTTGATAATACGACTACCATCGTTGTCTCAGGCTCTGGTACCACTACCTTTAATGATGTTACCGTAGACGGTACCGGAAACATTATTAACGTGAATGCCTTTACGGCATCAGGAGACTTCTCCGTTGGCCCTACGAATTCCAATCTATCTTTCACTTCAAATAATACTAACTTAATATTCCTTGGGAATTTTACTCTAGCAAATACGGCTTCTTTTACCACCAGCGGAAGCACGACTTCGTTCGATGGAACTTCTGCCCAAACCATAGACCTCAGTGGTGGGTCTGCTGAATTCAATAACATTGATTTTGATGGGAACTCAGTAAAAACAATCAACGGTAACATTACCACGACTGGAGGCACCGTACAACTGTTAGGGACAACCTCAATTACAGACCAGGCACCTGGTAATGTGCACACCCTTTACAACCTAGAGGTTAACTCCACCAATGCCCTGAACTTGGCAGGATCTACACTCAACTTCCAGGGAGGAGAAATTCGTTTTGGGGACGGTGTCGGAGACGATGGTACTGTGAATATCGGTGCTGGAGCAATTGCTGGAGATGGAACAGGGGATGACGTCGATATTGTCATTCAAACTGGCAATCTTCAATTTGAGCGAGATGATCAATTCGTGATGGATGGAGATTTAAGTTGTGACGACCCTGCGCAAATTTTGATCCAGGGGATAGATCCGACTGCAGTGACAGCAACTGAACTGGATGCAACCGTTACTGACGTCGACGGTACGCACACCCTTACCTTATCAACCACAGGCGACCTCTATCCTCAAGGTGGAGATAATTTCCCAACGTCTTTCGGTACCTATTCTTTTGGAACAAACAGCATTGTTCGCTACAACCAGGCCTTTGATCAGGTGATTCGAGGAGAAGATGATGGTGGAAATCTGATTCCATATGCGGACCTCTTGATGAATGCGCAACAGAATCTGGCATCAGGTATCACATTTACAAAAACGCTTTTTAACGGCGATGATTTATCAGTAGCAGCAGATTTACTCATTTATGGTGGGTCATTATTTACCGTAAGCCATGCCGCTAACATTGAAGTCGGGGACGATATTGCTGATAATGGAAGTAATGAAGCATTTTTTGCAGATCAGTCAGTAATTACACTGAATGGTACCATAGGACAAACCATTACTGCCCTCAACGGGTCGGGAACTTACGAATTTAGGTCCCTCATTATTACGAACCCCAGTGGATTACAGCGAACCGTCAACATTGACAACAACATTACCTTAATTGGGGCTTCTGGTGCCGGTAACGGAAGTACTTTCCAGATTCAGAATCCTTTGGGAGATGCTGGAAACACCTTAATTGTTGACATTGATGCCAATCAAATCGAAGCATCCAGTATCAGTAGTCGATTCGATATATTGGACGTCGGAGCCAACTGTGAAATTTTTACTTCCGGATCGGAATTTATCACCGGATTTGATCAGGCAAATGATAATGCCACATTTGATGTCAATAGTATTG